>NZ_JBVVQK010000005.1:0-103134 GCF_055811175.1 Mesorhizobium sp. WSM4828
GCCGAACAGGATGCGGTCGCCGGCCTTGACGTCCAGCGGGACGAGCTTGCCGGCTTCGTCGCGGGCGCCGGAACCGACGGCGATGATCTCGCCTTCCTGCGGCTTTTCCTTAGCCGTATCGGGGATGATGATCCCGCCCGCGGTCTTGGATTCGGATTCGACCCGACGAACGACCACGCGGTCATGAAGCGGGCGGAACTTCGACTTTGCCATTTTTTATTCCTCGATGAGAATGGTGAGAACAGTTCCTCCGTCCGGCGGCGCCGGACATGTGGTTAGCACTCATCTTGGGGGAGTGCTAACGTGGCGCTGAAATAGGCTGGCAGCTCGCGTGAGTCAAGGCGGCCGCTGGGCATAATCAGGACAATTGCTTCAAACAGGATCCTTGACTAAGTCAACTAAATCGCTGATCTTGCCGGGAGGAGGATGCCATGACCATTCATCGTCACCCAGGCAAGGAGCGGATCGACGCGGTGCGGGCCTTCAACCGCTTCTATACCCGCCAGATCGGGCTGCTCGACGAAGGGCTGCTGAAAAGCACCTTCTCGCTGACCGAGGCGCGGGTGCTCTATGAGCTGGCGCATCGCGATGGCCTGACCGCCACCGACCTTGCGCGCGACCTCGGCCTCGATGCCGGTTATCTCAGCCGGCTGCTGAAGAAGTTCGAGGAGCGTAATCTGGTCGAGCGCGCCACGATCGAGGCGGATGCGCGGCGCTCGTCGATCGCGCTGACCAAGGCCGGGCGGCAGGCCTTCGCACCGCTGAACCAGGGTTCGCACGACCAAGTTGCGGCCTTGCTCGACCGGCTTTCGGTTGCCGAACAGGACAGGCTGGTCAAGGCCATGCAGACGGTGCAGCGCCTGCTGGACGGGACAGCCGAACCCAAGATTCCCTACACGCTGCGGCCTCTGCAGGTCGGCGACATCGGCTGGATCATCCATCGCCAGGGCCTGCTCTACGCGCAGGAATATGGCTGGGACGAAACCTATGAAGCGCTGGTCGCCGAAATCCTCGGTGCCTTCGTCAAATCCTTCGATCCGAAATGGGAACGCAGCTGGATCGCCGAGCGGGAAGGAGAGGTGGTCGGCTCGGTCTTCGTCGTGCGCCAGTCGGACGAGGTGGCGAAGTTGCGCCTGCTCTATGTCGAGCCGTCGGCGCGCGGGCTCGGCATCGGCAAGCGGCTGGTCGAGGAATGTGTCGGCTTTTGCCGCGCCAAGGGTTACAGCACACTGACGCTGTGGACCAACGACGTGCTCGTCGCCGCCCGCCACATCTATGAGGCTGCGGGCTTTAAATTGACCAACGAGGAGCGCCACCATTCCTTCGGCAAGGATCTGGTCGGCCAGAACTGGGATTTGGAGTTGTAGCAGCGCTGCAGAATTTCGGGCATCGGCCTGCGGCGGTCGCTCAGGTCGTAGGCTTGATGTTTTGGTTCAAGCGAAAGAAATTGGTAGGATCATACTTGTTTTTTAGTGCGGTCAACCTCGGATAATTCTCGCCGTAAGCTGCCAGAACCCGATCAGTGCCCTCTTCGCCTAGATTATTGGCATAGACGCCGCCGGTCGAGAACGGTCTCATTGCATCCCACAGGTCACGCGCCCATCGGATGTGCGTTTCGTCGTCAGACGGATTGTCCCAGATCGATATCGGGAAGCAATCGTAAAGTGCATCCCGGTTGGCGTAGGGCGTTCCGTCCATCGGTACTCGCGAGATGGCGCCGCCAACCTGCTGCAGGACCAGAAGCGATTCGCTGGGTGCAGTCATGTAAGCCGCAAGCATGGTATCGATCGCCTGATCTGTGATTTCGCGCATGAACTGCGCCTTCCAGTAGTAGCGCCGACCGCGCGGAAAGAGGCTGTCCGCGGCCGATTGGATTTGAAGATAGGGGGCAGGAGCAATCCGGCGCTCAACCGGCGTGCCATACTCTCTCAGAGGTTGAATGATTTGCTGGCCCTCGTCGAGTGGGCCGATGTAGCACGCCGAAATGCTGAAGAAGCGTTCGCCCGAGGGCGCCGTCACAAGTGCTGCATCCAGGCTCAGCTCATCCGGGGCGCCGCTCGAGAACGCACGGTAGAACCGCATCGCTTCGCGTGCCTCTTCGTACCGGTATAGCATCGATCCCGCGATGAGGAGCGGACCCACCGGATGGAGCTTGTATTCGAAAGTCGTGACTATTCCGAAATTGCCGCCGCCGCCCCGAATGCCCCAGAACAAATCTGCATTTTCGGCCGCGCTTGCCGTGAGCAACCGGCCGTCCGCCGTCACGATTTCGACAGCGACAAGGTTGTCGCAGCTCAGCCCATGTTTGCGGCCAAGCTTGCCGAACCCGCCGCCGAGTGTCAGTCCGGCTATGCCGGTACCTGCGTTGACACCCATGGTCGTCGCAAGACCATGGACCTGCGTGGCTGCGTCGAACTCGCCCAGGTTCAAGCCGGCTTCTGCGCGAGCAACACGGCGGATCGGGTCGACTTCGATCCGCTTCATGCGTGACACATCGATCACCACGCCGCCGTCGCATACCGAACTGCCGGCGACGTTATGACCACCGCCGCGGACGGCGGCGAGGAAGCCTTGCGATCGGGCGAAGTTGACGGCCGTGACGACATCGCTGGATTCGGCGCAATAGAAGACAGCCGCCGGCCTCTTATCGACCATCCCATTCCAAACTCTGCGCGCCTGGTCATAGCCAGGGTCGTCCGGAAGGATCAGATCGCCGCGAATCGCCTGCCTGAGCCGGGCGATATCTGGCGCCTGCAACGCCGGCTCGGAACCGTCTATAAGCTTGAACATGCTCATCGAGGGATACCCTTCGTGATCCGGCACGGTTGGACAGGCCGCTTTCGCTCACCGGCATGTGTCGGATCTTAATGATCTCATGCGGCGCCATTCGCTGCAAAATCGAATATCTCAGTCGCTGGATGAGCTAAATTCATCTAAACTGCCTGCATGAGAAACTTCCGCCGCTCGGGTCGCTTCGCGCCTTCGAAGCCGCTGCCAGGCTGATGAGCTTCAGGAAGGCTGCGACGGAACTCGGAGTGACGCCAACGGCCATCAGCCACCAGATTCGATTGCTGGAGGAGGTCTGTGGGCAACTGCTGTTCCGGCGGCGCCCACGACCGCTCGTGCTCACAGGGGTGGGCGAACGGCTGTTCCCGGTAATTTGCAGCGGCTTCGACGCTTTCGCTGCGGCCATAGCGTCAGCCTCGGCCGGTGTTGGCCAACGCCCGTTGCGCGTGACGAGCCCAAATGCATTTGCCAGCCGATGGCTGGTTCCGCGCCTGTCGAAGTGGCGCGAACAGCATCCGAACATTCCACTGGAGATCATCGGGACAGACGCCGTTCTGGACCTGCGAGCCGGTGACGCCGACGTCGCGATCCGCTATGCGCGCAGGATGCCGCGGGATGTTCCCGCGCAGGAAATTTTTCGGGACGCATTCTTTCCGGTATGCAGCCCGGAGCTGTTCGCAGGAGGCGACCGACAGATCGAGCGCGCCGCCGATCTGCTGCAATACCCGCTCATCCATTTCAATTGGACGAACCGCGACCCGGAAGCGCCGACTTGGCAGCGATGGCTGGCGATCGCACGCTCGATCGATCCCAGCATCCCCAATGCCAACCAGGCATGGGACCTAAGCTTCCGCGAAGAGCTGCACGCGATCGACGCGGTCGCGGCAGGCCAAGGCATCGCTATCTGCAGCGATGTGGTCGTCGGTGGCGAACTCGAGGCCGGCAGGCTGGTCAAGGCACATGATCTCTCTCTGCCAGGCTATGGCTTTTACCTTGCCTGCGTAGCCAATCACCCCCGACAAGTGCATATCGAAGCCTTTTCCGCCTGGATGAGATCGATAGCCTGAGCATCTGAACGCCGATCTTCTGCATACTCGTCACAAGCGCTCGGCGTAATAAATTGCTAACCACGATCGCCCTGCACTGACTGCCATGCACACTTGCCGGCTTCTGGCACAATCCGGCTCCTTGAATTATGAGCATGCTTATTATATATGTCGCTCATGGTTTCCGACGGCATCGACAGATTGGGCTTTTTGATCCACGACGTGCAGCGCCTGATGCGCAAGCGCTTCGAGGCGCGCGCCAGTGGTTTCGGCCTTTCTTCGGCGCAATGGCGGCTTCTGGTACGTGTCGCCAAGGAGGCGGGTGTCGCGCAGGCGCGGCTTGCCGAGCTTCTCGAAATCGAGCCGATCAGCGTCTCGCGTCTTGTCGATCGCATGGAGGAGGGCGGCTGGATCGAGCGCCGTCCCGACGCAACCGACAGGCGAGTGCGCATGATTTTCCCGACCGCCAAGGCGAACGCGGCCTACGCCCACGTCAAGAGCCTTGCCGGCGAGGTTTACGAGGAATCGCTCGTTGGCGTTTCGCCGGAAGATCGCCGCGTCCTGGTCAGGGCGCTGGAGACAATGGTGCAGAATCTTGCAGATGGTGAGACGCCGCCCTCGGACAAAGTGAAGAATACGGAAGGCGCAGCAGCATGAACGCGGTAGCCAAACTAGATGAGAATGCGGCCAAGCTGGAGATGGAAGCTCCCGCCAAGCCGGCGGCAGCTCCGGTAACGGTGGCTCCGCAGGTAGCTCCAGCGCCGGTGGCGCCGAAGAAGAAGCGCCGTGCCGGCCGCTTCCTTTTGATGTTTGTGCTGCCCGCTGCGTTGATCGCCGGCGGCAGCTATGTCTGGGTGACCGGCGGCCGCTATCAGGAGACCGAGAACGCCAATCTGCAGCAGGCCAAGGTGTCGATAGCCGCCGATACGGCCGGCCGCATCGTTCAGGTCGACATTTTCGACAACCAGTCTGTCAAGCAGGGCGACGTGTTGTTCGCCATCGATCCCGAGCCCTACCGGATCGCATTGGCCCAGGCCGACGCGGCGGTGGCCGGTGCGCGGCTCAATGTCGAGCAGCTGCGTGCGGCCTACAGCCAGGCGCTGGCGCAGGAGAAGTCCGACGAAAGCCAGGTCCAGTACGCGCAGTCGCAATATGACCGCGCCGCCGACCTTGCCCAGAAGGGCATCAACGCCAAGTCGTCGCTGGACGAAGCCAAGAACGACCTCGACAAGGCGAAGCAGCAGCTGGCCGTGGCCCAGCAAGGGATCGTCAGCGCCAAGGCGGCACTTGGCGGCAATCCCGACATCGAGACCGACAAGCATCCAACTGTAATGGCGGCGCTCGCCGCACGCGACAAGGCGGCCTACGATCTGGTCCAGACCACGGTCAAGGCGCCTGCCGACGGCATCATCAGCCAGGCCGCTTCGTTCAAGGTCGGCCAGTATGTCGGTTCGGGCACGCCGCTGTTTTCGCTGGTCGAGACCGGCGACACCTGGGTCGACGCCAATTTCAAGGAAACCCAGCTCACCAACATGAAGCCAGGCCAGAAGGCCGAAATCATGGTCGATACCTATCCGGGCAAGACGTTCGAAGCCACCGTCAAGGCGATCGGCGCCGGCACCGGGGCCGAGTTCTCGCTGCTGCCCGCGCAGAACGCCACCGGCAACTGGGTCAAGGTCACGCAGCGCATTCCGGTCCGCCTGGAATTGACCGATGCCGACGCCAAGACGGCGCTGCGCACCGGCATGAGCGCGACGGTCACGGTGGACACCGGCGTTTCCCGCGGGCTGCCGAGCATTTTCCACAGCGCCACGGCAGGCGAGGCCAAGTAAAGAGGCCTGGTAGCGGCCGCATAGCAAACAGCGAGATGGATGCAGGATTGGTCCGAGGGAGACGCAGGAAAAGTTGAATGCGTAGACGGGCTGCGCTGTAGCCCGCCTGAGCAGACACCGCCGCGCAGGATCTTCGGTCCTCAGGTTTCCGGGCGGCAGGCCCGCTTTGTCGAGACGCTCAGTCGATGTAACCCCCACATCGATGCTCGCGTCCCACCGCGATGAGGGTCTCTCTACAGCGGGGCCTCGCCGTCCGGAAACCTAATGTACACGTTTTTGTTACCTGCTGGAAGTTTTACGTCATGAGCAGCCCAGAACCCTTTCGCGAAGTGCCGCACCGCGGCCTGATCACAGTTGCGCTCATGCTGGCGACGATCATGCAGGCGCTCGACACGACGATCGCCAACGTTGCGCTGCCGACCATGACCGGCGATCTCGGCGCCTCCCCCGACAACATCAACTGGGTGCTGACCTCCTACATCGTTGCCGCCGCGATCATGACGCCGGTGACCGGCTGGCTGGCCGACCGCTTCGGTCGCAAGGAGCTGTTCCTGACGGCCGTGGTCGGCTTTACCGTCTTCTCCATGCTGTGCGGCATCGCCTGGAGCCTTGAGACCATCGTTTTGTTCCGGCTCATGCAAGGCGTATTCGGCGCGGCCATCGTGCCGCTGTCGCAGACCTTCCTGCTCGACATCAACCCTAGGGAACGCCACGGCCAGGCCATGGCCATCTGGGGCGCCGGCATCATGCTGGGACCGATCCTTGGCCCGACGCTGGGTGGCTGGCTGACCGAGAATTTCAACTGGCGCTGGGTGTTCTTCATCAATCTGCCGGTCGGCATCATCGCCTTCCTCGGCATGGCCGCATATCTTCCCAGCGTTGCCCGGCGGGTGCGCAGCTTCGATTTCTTCGGCTTCACCATGCTCTCGCTCGGTGTCGGCGCGCTGCAGCTGATGCTCGATCGCGGCGGTGAGGTCGACTGGTTTTCCTCGATCGAGATATGGATCGAGCTTGGTCTTTCCATCACCGGTTTCTGGGTGTTCACCATTCACACGTTGACGGCGGAGCACCCCTTTATCGACCCCAAGATTTTCCTCGATCGCAATTTCGTCACCGGGCTGGCGTTCATCTTTGTCATGGGCGTGCTCATCCTGGCGAGCATGTCGCTGCTGCCGCCCATGCTGTCGACCATCTTCGGTTATCCGACCCTCACCATAGGCATCGTCTTGGGCCCGCGCGGTGTCGGCACGATGATTGCGATGCTGTTCGTCGGGCGGATCATGCACAGGATCGATGCCAGGATTCTCGTCGTCATCGGCTTCCTGCTGACCGCGCAGTCGCTCTACACCATGTCCAGCTTCTCGCCGCAGATGGACAACTGGCTTATCCTCAGCTCCGGCGTCATCCAGGGCCTTGGGATGGGAATGGTGTTCGTGCCGCTGTCCACCGTGGCTTTCGCTACGCTCGACGCACGCTTCCGCACCGATGCCACGGCGTTGTTCAGCCTGGTGCGCAATCTTGGCTCGTCGATCGGTGTGTCGGTGGTGACGGTTCTGCTGGTGCGTAACACGCAGATCAACCACGCCGAGCTCTCGGCCTATGTCAATCCGTTCAATCCCAACCTCTGGGCGGCATCGCCGGCAGCGGCGGGCGGCGATCCGACGGCGCTGTCGCTGATGGATCGCATGGTCAATATCCAGGCGATGATGATCTCCTACGTCAATGACTTCAAGCTGCTGATGATGATGACACTGCTTGCTGTCCCGTTTGTTTTCCTGCTGCGCAAGCCAAAGGCTGCGCCGCCCGCCGGTGGGGCGCCTGCCGCGCATATGGACTAAGCCTCACAGCTCCGGCACCGCGACCGGCTCACGGGTTCCGTTGCCTGTGCCGGTCGCGTCGGCGTTGAGCAAGGTTCACCTGCCATTAGTATATCCGGACCAATATGCACTCGCTTTTGGGTTGAAAGCGAGCCTCCATTGCTTGCTTCAAGCATCAGCGGGAGGAATTGTGTTTGGCCACGAAATCATCCAGGCAAACCGCCGAAGCGCCTGAATCCGCCAATTTGACGACGCTGGCAAAACTGGCGACTGCCTCATATGAGGCCCTCGAGCGCGAGCTTCGCGCCACGATTGCGGCGCTTCAGGACCAGGCACTGCGGTTCCAGACCGCGATCGAGAACATCTCGCAAGGCATCTGCTTTTTTGATGCCGATGAACGGCTGATCCTGTGCAACCGACGCTATGCGGAAATCTATCGCCTTGCACCGGAGCAATTGCAGCCGGGTGCGGCGCTACGCGAAATCGTCGAGCGGCGCGTCGTTGTCGGAACCTCGGCAATGAATGCGGACGCTTATCTGGCGTTGGCGCGGGCGGTCAATTCGGGCACGGCTTCGGGAAACTGGACAGCCGAGCTCGCCGATGGCCGGACAATTCAGGTCTGCCATCAACCGATGCCTGACGGCGGCTGGGTGGCCACGCACGAGGACATCAGCGAGCTCAGCGCCAATCGCCTGGTCGTCGACGAGCGTATCTCGCTGCAGACGCTGATCGACCTGGTGCCTGACTACATGTGGGTGAAGGACACCGAAAGCCGCTTCGTCGTCGCCAACCGAGCCATTGCGTCCGACAGCGGTCGGGACAGCACGAGCGACATGATCGGTCTGAGCGACTTCGACCTTCACGCGCCGGATCTTGCGCAAAAATTTCGCTCCATCGAGCAGCAACTGATGCGTGATGGACAACCGATGATCGACGAGGAGGAGTTCGTCGTCGATGCGTCAGGCACCGGCAAATGGTTCCTGTCGACGAAGCTGCCGTTGCGCAACGTTCAAAACAACATTTTCGGCCTCGTCGGCATTGCCCGCGACATCACTGCGCGCAAGCAGGCCGAAATCCTTCGCGACGGGCAGGCGCATATCCTCGAGATGATTGCAAAGAGCGCTCCCCTCGAAGACGTGCTCGAGCGGCTCATGCGTCTGGTCGAGTCCCAACTGGCGGGGATATTCGGTTCGGTCTTGCTGCTCGACAAGGATGGCACCCACTTGCGCCACGCCGCCGCGCCGAGCCTGCCGAGAGACTACACCGACGCCGTCGACGGCGCCGCGATCGGCCCTCGGGCAGGGTCTTGCGGAACCGCTGTCTATCGGCGCGAGCCGGTGATTGTCGCTGACATCATGCACGATCCGCTTTGGCAGGATTATCGCGAACTCGCGCGGCCGCACGGTTTGCGTTCATGCTGGTCGACCCCGATCCTGTCGCATCAGGGCGCCGTGCTTGGCGTCTTTGCGATGTATTCGATGACGGTGCGCGGACCGACCGAGGCCGAGACCCGCCTCATCGATTTCACGACGCGCATCGCCGGGATCGCCATCGAACGCAAACAGGCCGAAGACCGCATCCACTTCATGGCCAACCATGACGTGTTGACCGGGCTTCCCAATCGCGCCTTGCTGGAGGATCGGCTTTCGCAGGCGGTCCTGTACGCCCAGCGATACGATCGCTGGGTGACGGTGGTGTTCATCGATCTGGACAATTTCAAATTCGTCAACGACACGCTCGGCCACAATGCCGGCGACGAGCTTCTGAAGATCGTCGCAAGTCGCATGGTCGACTGCGTCCGGGCGACCGATACCGTCGTGCGGCTTGGCGGCGACGAATTCGTCGTCGTGCTGTTCGACCAGCCGGCGAACGTCGATCTCGTCTCCGAGACCTTGCAAAAGCTCAGGGCTGCACTCGCCGAGCCGGTTCAGCTCGGAGCGCATCTTGTACGGGCGACGGCCAGCATCGGCATTGCCAACTATCCCAAGGATGGGACGGATCCCGATACGCTGCTGGCAAATGCCGACGCGGCCATGTATCGCGCCAAGGAGTTCGGCCGCGACAATTTCCAGTTTTACGCTCCGGAGTTCAACACCAGGGCGCATGAAAAATTCGTACTTCAGGAAGAGTTGCGAAACGCCTTGGCGCGTTCGGAATTCACGCTGCTCTACCAGCCGCAGGTGGACCTTCGGTCAGGTCGGGTTTTTGCGGTCGAGGCGTTGATACGCTGGAACCATCCAACGCTTGGCACGGTAATGCCGACGACGTTCATCCCGACCGCCGAGGAGACTGGTCTGATCGTACCGATCGGCGACTGGGTTCTACATGAGGCGTGCCGGCAGAACAAAGCCTGGCAAGACGCAGGACTGCCGCCCTTGACCGTTTGCGTGAATGTGTCGGCGCGGCAATTCAGGGAACGCAACCTGATCGATCGCATCGTCAGCGCGCTGAAGGACAGCGGCCTGGAGGCGAGATATCTCGAGCTGGAGGTGACCGAGAGCCTTATCATGCAGGATATCGAGCTCGCGGTCGCGACCATGAACGCCCTGCAAAGCCTGGGCGTCCAGATCTCGATCGATGATTTCGGCACCGGCTATTCCAGCCTCAGTGCACTCAAGACCTTCCCCGTGGCGCGGCTGAAGATCGACAAGTCCTTCATCAAGGATCTCGCCGCCGACGAGAACGACCAGGCTGTGGCCAGCGCGGTGATTTCATTGGGGCAAAATCTCAACCTGAGGGTCATTGCCGAAGGCGTTGAGACGGATGATCAGGTGGCCTTCCTGCGCAGGAACAATTGCGACGAAATGCAGGGCTATCATTTCAGCAGACCGGTTTGTGCGCAGGACATAGAGGAATTGCTCGGCCGCGGCCGCAAAGACTGACGGATCGGTCGCCCGACAGGCTTCCGCCGACCACATGGCGGAAGTTATCTGCCGAGCACAAGGCACCAGTAGCGAAGTGTGCTGTCGCGGCCGTCGCTTACATAGGCGAGGCCGAAGCGGGTGAAGCGCGGGTCGAGCATGTTGCGGCGGTGGCCTGGCGAATGCACCCAGATATCGAACAGCTTCTGCTGGTCGAAGCGGCCTTCGGCGATGTTTTCGGCGGCCGCGCCGGCAATGTCATTGTCTTTGACGCGCGAGGCAAAGTCCTTGCCCCAGCCGGTTGTGTGGTTCATGCGGCCGCCGCGCGCCATGTAGCCGGCCTGCTGGAGCGCCGCCTGCTCGAGCTGCGCATCGGCGACAAGCGGCCCGAGACCCGCCGAAGCGCGGATGCCGGCCAGCGTGCCGGCGGCGGAGGCAGAGACACCGGCGCCTTCGCCGGTAGGCAGCACTGCGGTTGCGCAGGCGGTGAGCCCGGTAAGGGCGCCAAGACCGGCAGCTCTGAGCAGCACGCGCCTGTTTAGGCCAGGTTGGGCCTCATGATTTTCGATTTTCATAACGGTCATGCCCGCCTGACATAACCGCGATCATGGCTTTTGCCGGGCAGGGGACTAACCGCTGCGGATAAGTTTGCAGTTGGACAATAATGGCCAGCCGGGCGATCCCGGTATTTAGCGTTGCTTCGGCGAGTCAATACTGAGCCTGCGCTTGCGCGCCGTCCCTCTCGACAAGACCAACAGTTGGACGCGATCGAGCGCAGGCGGGTTCAGTTGGGGCTGGTTGCGGCGGTGAACCCGCACTGCTTCTGTTCCATATCGATCTGCTTCGTGATGCGAATGGCGTTCTGTGCATAGGCCTCCGTCACGGAGCCACTATTCACGGTCTTGTCCTTCAGCGGACTCACGCCTGCGCAGAGGTGGAAAACATGCGGCTCGGCGGACTTCGCGGCTCCGTTTTCGGGCGCGATCCAGTAAACGACATCCTGACCGGCGGGGTGGCTCGCGTCCCGCGTCGCCGCCGCCACCGCGGCCGTGTCCGCCGCGATCGCCTGCGCCTGAGCGGCGACATCGGGCGAACAGGCGGTGGTCGGCTGCCCCGACTTGATCTGGGCTGCGCACGTGTTCATATCCTGAGTGTACTGTTCGACCGACGGGGGTTTGAAACTGATCCCCGTAACCGTCGCGAGCACAGCCAGCGCAGCGCCGACGCCGCCGGCAATCTTCTTGGTCCGCGGATCCATGTTTTTGTCGGTGAGGATCAGGAAAACCAGTGGGAGGAAGGCAATCAGCGTGGTGATTGCGCCGAGCTGGTTTTGGAAGAAGAACCTGGCCGCGTCGGATGCGCGGGCCGGATCATGCCTGTTGGCCGCCTTCCACAGCAAGTTGCCGGCGATTGCGAAAATCGCGATGCCGACCAGAAGGCCGATGATCAGCGGCAGGTGTGCCTGGTCGAACTTGTTCTGGCGAAGCAGCATAATCCCGTAGATCTCGCCGCCAATGGCGACGATCCACGAGAGTGCGGCGAAGAGGCGAAGACGCGTGGCGGAGGATTTCTGGCCCTGCGTCGCTTGCCAATCCTTGGTAACGTCTGGCTTGTTGTCGGTCATTGACCAGATCCCCTGATATCGACACTTCTGCCGGCGGCGTCAGACCAGAAGCCCAACCGTCCTGCGCAGCGTCATTGAACGAGCGTTACCTGCCTTGGCGACACGGCGAAAATGTGAGCGCCACGGCAGGCCTCATCTCCATTCATAATTCATATTGCGCATGAGTGAGGCTGGTAAACAGATATTTCCCCATAAACACCCTCCATTTATTAGCGATAATTATAGAGATACTTATCAACCTTGGGCAACCGGCAGCTCGCAAGGTGGTCCGAGATCCGTCCGTTGCGCACAGAGAGGCCGATTCTCAAGCGAATTATGTCGCCGCTCCATCTTTGTGTTCGACCAAGATCTTTTCGGAAAACCGGTTTCCACTTTTCAGGATCATGGTCTAGACCTGACAGGCACCTTATCCGGAAATCCGATGGCTGGAGGCGCTGGTGGAAGGCCAGGACGAACATATGACCGGCGCCAGGGCGGCCGAGGAGCGCCGCGCCGACATCTATGACGAGGACGGCGTCATCCTGTCGTCGTTCCTCGCCCAGATCGGTGCCGCGATCGCCGATCGCGATACACTGACGCTGAAGCGTGAAGTCGACGATCTGCACCAGTCGGAACTCGGTCACCTGCTCGAGGCCCTGCACCCGGAACAGCGGCGCGCGCTGGTCGAATTGCTGGGCAAGGATTTCGACTTTTCCGCGCTGACCGAGGTTGACGAGGCGATCCGCCGCGACATCGTCGACAATCTGCCCAATGCGCAGATCGCTCAAGGTGTGCAGGATCTCGATTCCGACGACGCGGTCTACATTCTCGAAGACCTCGACCAGGAGGACCAGGACGAGATCCTGTCGCAGCTGCCGTTCACCGAGCGGATCAGGCTGCGGCGCTCGCTCGATTATCCCGAAGAGACCGCCGGCCGCCGCATGCAGACGGAGTTCGTCGCGGTGCCGCCCTTCTGGACGATCGGCCAGACCATTGACTACATGCGCGAGGACAACAATCTTCCCGACCGTTTCAGCCAGATCTTCGTCATCGATCCGAGCTTCAAGCTGCTCGGCGCCATCGACCTCGACCAGATCCTGCGTACCAAGCGCTCGGTCAAGGTCGAAGAGGTCATGCATGAGACCAGGCATGCCATCCCGGCCACCATGGACCAGGAGGAGGCGGCGCGCGAATTCGAACAATACGATCTTCTGTCTGCCGCCGTCGTCGACGAGAACGAGCGGCTGGTCGGCGTGCTGACCATCGACGACGTCGTCGACGTCATCCAGCAGGAGGCCGAGGAAGATCTGCTGCGCATGGGCGGCGTCGGCGACGAAGAACTCTCGGACAGCATCTTTTCGACCTCGCGCTCGCGCGTGCCCTGGCTGCTGGTCAATCTTTTGACAGCTTTCCTGGCTGCCTCGGTGATCGGCCTGTTCGACCGCACCATCGAGCATATCGTGGCGCTGGCGGTGCTGATGCCGATCGTCGCCGGCATGGGCGGCAATGCCGGCTCGCAGACCATGACGGTCACGGTGCGGGCGCTGGCGACCCGGGACCTCGACATCTACAATGCCGGCCGCATCATCCGCCGCGAAATCGGGGTGGGCTTCATCAACGGCATCATCTTTGCCATCCTGATCGGCCTCGTGGCTGCTGCCTGGTTCCACGATCGCAATCTCGGCGGCATCATTGCGGCTGCAATGATCATCAACATGTTCGTGGCAGCTCTGGCGGGCATCCTTATCCCGCTGCTGCTCGACCGCTTCAAGATCGACCCGGCCGTGGCTTCGGCGGTTTTCGTCACCACGGTCACCGATGTCGTCGGTTTCTTTGCCTTTCTCGGGCTCGCCACATGGTGGTTCGGCGTAAGCTGAACGGCACCTCAATTGACTTTTACGTAAATGTCGTGCGAGGCTTTGGAAGGTGCCTTGTCCGCCGATTCTGGTGCGCGCCTGGGCGCCTTGGGCGCCGGCCAGTTGGAACTTGCGGCGTGGCCGGGGCATTGGAGTGACGATGCGGGAATATTATTCGATCACGGAGCTGACCCGCGAATTCGACGTGTCGACGCGGACGTTGCGCTTCTACGAGGACGAAGGGCTGGTGCAGCCGGTAAGGCGCGGCCGCACCCGGCTGTTCCGCCCGTCGGACCGGCATCTCATCCGCCAGATCATGCGGGGAAAAAGGCTCGGCTTCTCGATCAACGAGATCCGCGAGATCATCCAGATGTACAGGGAGCCGCCCGGCGAGGTCGGCCAGCTCAAGCTGATGATCAAGCGCATCGAGGAAAAGCGCGAGGATTTGCGCCAAAAACGCCGCGACCTCGAAGAGACCCTGGCCGAGCTCGACCAGGCCGAGGAATCCTGCGTCGAGCGGCTGGTGGAACTCGGCGTCACCACATAAGCGCGGTGTCAGCCCCGGCTCAAATCCAGCGCCGCACCCTTTTGGCGTAGTCCCGGTACTTCTTGCCGAATTTGGCCGTCAGCACTTTCTCCTCGCTCTCGATCGTCAGCTTCTGCGTCAGGAACGCCGCGATGACCGCCAGCGGCAGGAACCAGGCGATCCCAGTGACAAAGGCGAGGCTGACCAGCAGCAATGTGTTGGCGAGGTAGATCGGGTTGCGGCTGACGGCGAAGGGTCCGGTGGTCACCAGATGGTCAGGCACGCCGTTCGGGTTGAGCGTCGTCTTGGCGCGGATCATGGTGCGGATTGCCGTGAACCAGAGCGCGGCAACCGCCACCAACCCCACAAGGCCGGCGGCGAACAGGATGTCGCCGAGAAGATCGCCGATCCACGGCAGCGGATAGAACAGCCCCAGCGCGACGCTGACGATGATGGCGGCGATATAGATCAGCGGCGGCCATGGGATGTGCCCCAGCTTCGGCTGCCCAGGATTTTGCTGCACGGGTTTCGGGTGACTGTCGCTCATTATTGTCCTCCCTCGATTAGCGCGTTCCCGGTTCCGCCGCCTCGGTTTGGGCGGTGCAGGTTCCGGCGAGCTCGCCAATATGCGCCTTCCACTCCGGGGACTGGTCGTTGCTGTAGAGCCGGTCAAGCGAGGCTTCGCCCTGGAGAGTGTCCAGCATGCAGACACAATAGCTGGAGCAGAACTTGGTGTCGCGTGCCTGCTCGCAGGATATCTGGCAGGATTTCAGAAAACTCACCTCCCTGGTTTCGCCCTGCGCCGGCATGAATTGCGAAAACAGCCAGACCGAGCCGATCAGCACCGGCTGATGGATCAGATAGAAGGCAAGGCTGTGCCGGCCGATGAAGACCAGCGGATTTGCCCAGCGGCCGGGCGTCAGGGCCGATAGCCGCGTCAGCACGCCGGAGGTGGAGGCGAGCTTGATAACCGCGATGCCGGCAAGTACGGCGCCGAACCAGGGCAGCAGCGGAACGTAGTCATTGGAGCGCGGGTTGGTCGCCGACAGGCCGACCCACCATAAAGCTGGATGATCGAAAAGCTCGGATCGCAGGTAGAAAGGCGCGGCAATGACGAGGGCCGCCACGGTAAGCGTCAGCAGCGCCGGCAACCGCAGGAACGCCAGGCCGAGCAGGCTGGCGAGCGCGATCTCGTGCAATATGCCGAAGAAGATGAAGCCGTCGGGCGTGGCGATGCGGGTGACCAGCGATATTGCGAGCGCTGCCCCGGCAACCATGGCGAAGCGCTTCCAGAAGCCGGTCCAGCGGATTTTTTTGCCATGGGCGAGATAGAGGCTGATGCCGACCAGGAACAGGAAGCTCGAGGCGATGCAGCGCGCATAGATTTTCCACCAGCCGAAGGCGGTGAGGCCGGGATCGGTGTAGCCGAAGAATTCGAGGTCCCAGGTGAAATGATAGCTCGCCATGGCAAGCAATGCGATGCCGCGTGCAATGTCGATGGCGGCGATGCGCTTCGACTTCGGTTGATCCTCAACGGCTGCGGTCGACGTGTCAGTGCTCATGGTCTCGCTGTCTTGGTTCAGCCCCGGCAAGACGACTATCACGGTTGCCACCGTCAAAAGAAGCAGGGCCTTGCGTCGCGTTGGCGCCGGTCAGCATCACGGCTGCTTTAGGCCAGAGCCGGAAAGCCTTTGGCCGGCTTCGCTTTTTGCCGTGAAGGCGTCGGTTTCCTGTTACCCGGCAAGGAATCGCCGCGGCAGATTTGTGCTCCAAACCCTGCTTCAGGCGATTCGGCTTCGGGAAAAGCAATGGCTACCCATGTGCGCCATCCGATCTGGCTCGCGGCCTTGCGGCCGGCGGATGCCCGCACCTTCGCCTCGCTTTATGCGGTCGAATCCTTCGCGCGCGCCACCGTATCCAGCGTCATCCCGATCCAGGCCTACGAGATCCTGCACAACGAGCAGATCGTTTCGATCCTCTACACGATCGTGGCGATGCTCGGCCTGTCGGCGACGCTGTTCATGCCGATGCTGATCGCCCGCTTTGCCCGGCGCTGGGTCTATACCGCCGGCGCCTGCCTGCTGGCCGCCGGCTCGCTGTTCTTCGTCACCCATACGCTGGCCGGCCAGGTGGTCGGCATGCTCTGCCGCGTCGTCGGCGCCGGCGCGCTGGCGATCACGCTCAACCTCTACATCATGGATCATATCCGCAAGACCGATTTCATGCAGGCCGAGTCGCTGCGCATGGCGTGGTCGATGTTTGCCTGGACCGCCGGGCCGACCCTCGGCATTTTCCTCTACACGCGTTTCGGCATCTATGCCGCGCATGGCGCGGTGGCCGTCTTCGCCATGGCCTTGCTGGCGCTGTTCTGGACTTACCGGCTTGGCGACAACCCGTCGATCCGCCCCGGCAAGACGCGGCCGGTCAATCCGCTGGCCAATATCGGCCGCTTCGTCGCGCAGCCAAGGCTGAGGCTGGCCTGGCTGATCGCCTTCGGCCGCTCCTGCTTCTGGACGACTTTCTTCGTCTATGGGCCGCTGTTCATGGTGATCACCGGCGAGGGCAAGCTCGCCGGCGGCCTCTTGGTTTCGGCCGGCAATGCGCTTTTGTTCATGGCCATCTTCTGGGGCAGGGCAGGAAAGCGTTTCGGCGGCCGGCGCACCATGACGTTCGCCTATTTCGCGATGTCGGCAACGCTGCTGGCGGCCGGCGCCGTCGGCGAGGCCGCACCGCTCGTCACCGGCGGGTTGCTGCTTTGCGGTGCCTTCTTCACCATCGCGCTCGATGCGCTGGGCTCGACTGCCTTCATGCGCTCGGTGCGCTCGTATGAGCGGGCACAGATGGCGGCGGTCTACCGCACCTATCTCGACTTTTCCGAGCTGACGCCGCCGCTGGTCTACTCGGTGGTGCTGGCGTTTTTCGGACTGGGCGCGGTTTTCGCGACGCTCGGCCTGCTGGCGGCGATCTGCGGCTTCGTCACCTGGCGCTATCTGCCCAAATCGCTTTGATGTTCAAGCGCCGCATGGCGCTCGCGCACCCAATTGTGGAAGCGGTGCAAATCATATTCCTCGGGCATCAACACGCCGGCCTTATGGCGCATCGAGCGGAGGCCCTTCTGGTTGACCTCGCAGATATCAGCGTCTTCCTCCAGCACCTGGGTGCCGAAGGCGACGATGTTGTCGATATCGGCGGCCGGATCGGCGAGCGCTTCGGGCGAAAAAAGCCATTCGGCGGTGAGTTCCGTCTGCTCCGGCCCAAGCGGCACCAGCCGCACGGTCCTGACATAGTCGACATGGCCGACGACGAACATCGACGGCAGGCTGGTGGCATAGGTCTGCCCGGCAGCACGTTCGGCCGGCGTCAGGCCGGAAAAGACCGAGCCGTGGACGCGCCCGTCGCGCGACCAGGTTTCGGCCCCGGCCCGCAAGCCGCCGGCAAATTCCGGCGCGTCATTGTCGGCATGGCGCGCCCATTCGGGGTCGTCATGGCGGCCCATCAGGCCGCGGCCATAGATCGGTACCAGCCGCGACAGGTCCTTGTGGACGCCGGGGCAGTGCAGGCACTCGTTGAAGTTTTCCCAAAAGATCTTCCAGTTGCAGTTCATCACCTTGCGCAGGACATGGCCGCTCAGCAGCGTTTCCAACGGCCAGTTGGCGAGGTTCCCGGATGCCGGATCGAAGGATGTTTCAGCCGAACCGGCAGCGTCTTCGGCGAGGTTGACGAAGACAAAACCGCGCCACACCGACAGCGCGACGCGGTAGAGCGGATGATCGGCCTTGTCGAAACCGTCCGGCAGCGATTTCGACGGCACGCGCACCAGATCGCCGCGCAGTGAATAGGACCAGGCGTGGTAGGGGCAGGTGATGAGCCGCGCCTTCAGCCGGCCCTCGCTCTGCTGGCAAAGCTGCGAGCCGCGATGCCGGCAGGTGTTGTGGAAGGCGCGCAATTCGCCGGCCTCGTCGCGCAGCACGACGACCTCCTGCGTGCCTATGCAAAACGTCCTGAAAGCCAGCGGCTGGGCAAGGTCGGCTTCGCGGCAGACGAGCAGCCAGTTGCGATACCAGATGGCCTCGAGATCGTTCTGATAGGCCGCGATGTCCCAATAGGCCGATGACGGCAGCGTCGGCTCGGCCCGCGTCAGGCCGTTGTAGGGACCGCGCTCATTCGGGCCGGGTTGCATGCCGGCTTCCTCCCCGTCCGCCAGCCGACACCCGGCCGCGAAAATTGTCAATCGCGGCGCCGGCCGGCCAGCTTGGCGAGGCGGGCGCATTCGCCACACGATCCGGCGGAATTTAGTTTGCCGGGCGCGGCGATTCTGCCTATAGTCGCTGATGTCGTCGGTTCCGTTTGGAACCAAGAGGGAATGCGGTGCGGGCAAGTTGTTTGCCCAATGCCGTGGCTGCCCCCGCAACTGTGTGCGGTAGTCCTCTCCATATGCCACTGAAGGTTCGCCTTCGGGAAGGTGGGGAAGGGCGCTGATCCGCGAGCCAGGAGACCTGCCGGCGACAGGAAACTGACTTCTATGCCCTCGGGTGGAGGGCGAAAGGACAAGACATGAATACCGCTTCCGTCTCGCTCGGCGCTTCCGTCTCCTCGCAGTCGCGTTTCATGCAGCTGGCGCTTGCTGCATTCCTCGGCATTTTCGTCATGGGCTTTGTCGGCTTCTCGCATATCGATGCGGTCCACAATGCCGCACACGACTATCGCCATTCGATGGGCTTTCCCTGCCACTAACAAGGGGCTGACATCATGACACTGTTTCGCAACGTCGTGTTCATCGCGGCGATCGGCGGGCTTGTGGCCGGCGTCGTTCTCGCCTGCATGCAGGCCTATGCCACGGTGCCGCTCATCCTGAAGGCGGAAGTCTACGAACAGGCCGGCGGCGGCCATGACCATGCCGCCGCACCTGCGGCACCGGCCGAAAACGCCGCAGGCACGACGGCTATGAGCAGCGCCGCGCCGGCACCGGTTGAAGCAATGGCTCCGGCTGAGGACGAAGGCTGGGCGCCGGCCGACGGCTTCGAGCGCTTCGGCTTCAGCGTCGTTGCCAATATCGTCACCGGCATCGGCTTCGCACTGGTCCTGGTTGCGGTTTCGGAATTCGCCGGCGGCATCGGCAATTGGCGCCAGGGCCTGTTCTGGGGGCTTGCCGGCTTTGCCGTGTTCACGCTGGCGCCGGGCCTCGGCCTGCCGCCGGAACTGCCGGCGATGCCGGCGGCCGACCTTGTCCAACGCCAGATATGGTGGTGGGCAACAGTGGTGGCGACCGCGGCCGGTCTCGGCCTTATCGTCTTCCGCAGATCGCTGCCGCTGGTGGTTCTTGCCGTGGCGTTGATCGTTGCGCCGCATATCGTCGGCGCGCCGCAGCCCGACAGTTTCGAGACGACGATCCCGGAAGGCCTGCACCACCAGTTCGTGGTGGCGGTGACGCTGACCAATCTGGTGTTCTGGCTGGTGCTCGGCGCGGTCGTCGGCGTGGTGCGCGGCCGCTTCACCGGCACGGCGACCAGTCTGCGCGACAGCTTTGCCTGACCGCGCTGCCGGGGCACTGACCCTGGTCATCGGCGGTGCGCGCTCCGGCAAGAGCGCGCATGCCGAGAGCCTGGTGAGCGCCTGTCCGACGCCTTGGAGCTATATCGCCACGGCGCAAGCCTATGACGAAGAGATGCGCCAGCGCATCGCGCTGCACCGCTCGCGGCGAGGCGAGGGCTGGACGACCATCGAGGCGCCGCTCGACCTTGCCGGCGCGATCGAGGTACTGCCTGACGGCCAGCCGGTGCTGATCGACTGCCTGACGCTGTGGCTGACCAACCATATGCTGGCCGACCATGATGTCGAGGCCGAATGCCGGAGGCTGGCCGATGTGCTGTCGCGGCCGCGCGGGCCGTGGTTCGTGGTGTCCAACGAGGTCGGCCAGGGCATCGTGCCGGACAATGCGCTGGCAAGACGGTTTCGCGACGCCGCCGGCCGGTTGAACCAGGAGGTCGCGGCCGTCGCGGACACCGTGCTTTTGATGGTGGCGGGGCTGCCGCTCAAGGTGAAATGACATGGCTGATGCTATCGATCCCAAGACCATTGAACAGGGGGACGAGGAACGCCACCGCGCCAAGATGGCCAAGCGCAAGGCGGTGCAGGATGCCGAGGTCGCGGCCAAGACGGTCGAGAAGGGGCTGCTGATCGTCAACACCGGACCGGGCAAGGGCAAGACCACGGCCGCCTTCGGTCTGGCGCTCAGAATGCTCGGCTACGGCAAGCGCGTCGGCGTCGTTCAGTTCATCAAGGGCAAATGGCACACCGGCGAGAAAGACGCGTTTGCTAGTTTTGGCGATCGTGTCGTCTGGCAGGCGATGGGCGAAGGCTTTACCTGGGAGACGCAGGACCTGAAACGCGACATCGCGGCGGCCGAGGCCGCCTGGGCGAAGGCGCTCGAGTTGATGGCCGACCCGTCGATCAGCCTCGTGGTGCTCGACGAGCTGAACATCGCCCTGCGTTACGACTATCTCGACCTCGAAAAGGTGGTCGCGGCACTGAAGGCGCGTCGCGAAGGCCTGCATGTCGTCGTCACCGGCCGCAACGCCAAGCCGGCATTGGTCGAGGCGGCCGATCTGGTCACCGAGATGGGCGTGACCAAGCACCACTTCTCCGCCGGCGTGAAGGCGCAGCAGGGGATCGAGTTCTGAGGGTTTGGCGATCGGGGAAGGGCGTTTCGGAGCAGGCGGCGCCGGCGAAGCTGCCGATCTCCCCCCTTGTGGGGGAGATGCCCGGCAGGGCAGAGGGGGGCACTGTCCCTCGGCCTATCAGTCGGAGACGACTACGTCGTCAGACCGCAGTTAGCAGGTGAACGGTCAAGAGGTTGGCGATCCTTCGCGCCCCCCCTCTGTCCTGCCGGACATCTCCCCCACGAGGGGGGAGATTGGATGGCGCCTCGGATTTCGCCAACTTCGAACGTCAAAGGCAGGGAATGAGAAGCGCAAAGCTGAAGCGATTATTTTGAGGCGTAGCCCTATTTTGTTCTTGCTTTGTACCGGCAGCTATGCTAATAGTTTGGGTATGGTGCTAATTGGCTCCAACGACCCTCCGCATGGCGGGTTTTCTGTTTGCGCTCGATCTCGAGCGCAGGTCACGCCAGTATGACAACCACTGCGACCACCCCGAACAGCGCAATCAGCAGCAAGTCGGCGACCCGGTAGAGTTTCAGCGCCCGCCGGATGTCGGTGCTCTCGACGTCGTCGCGACGGCCGCCTTCGCCCATCAATGCGTCTTCGACCATGACGCCATCGTAGGAACGGGGGCCGGCGAGCGCCAGGCCGAGCGCACCGGCCATCGCTGCTTCCGGCCAGCCGGCATTGGGCGAGCGGTGCTTTTTCGCATCGCGCCGCATCGCGTGCCAGGCGGCTTTGGCGTCGGCGCCCTTGACCAGGAAAGCCGCAAGCACGATCAGCAGCGCCGTCAGTCGCGACGCCGGCAGATTGATCCAATCGTCGAAGCGCGCCGCCGCCCAGCCGAAGGCGCCGTGGCGCGGGGTGCGATGACCGATCATCGAATCGGCGGTGTTGGCGGCCTTGTAGGCGACGCCGCCGGCGAGCCCGCCGATACCGAGCCAGAAGGCCGGCGCGACGACGCCGTCGGAGAAATTCTCGGCCAGGCTCTCGATCGCGGCGCGGCAGACAGCGGCCCTGTCGAGCTTTTCCGGGTCGCGGCCGACGATCCGCGAGACGGCAATGCGGCCCATGTCCAGTCCGCCGCTGTCGAGTGCGTCGGCTACCGCTTCGACATGCTCGGCCAGGCTCTTCTGCGACAGCAGCGACGTCGCCAGGATTGCGGTGACCAACAAGCCGAGGGGAATGCTCCAAAGCAAGGTTTCGAGCCAGAGGGCGACGGCGGCCGGCACCAGCACGATCACCAGCAGCGCGACGACGCCCCAGCGGCGACGGTCGGCGTCGGAATCAGTGGCGCGGTTGAGCCTGCGGTCGAGAAAGGATATCAGCCTGCCGAACCAGGTGACGGGATGGCCAATGGCATCGAAGAGCCGGGCCGGGTAGCCGAGTACAAGTTCGATGGCCAGCGACAGGAAAGCGATCAGGATCGACATGAAGTCTCTTGATGGAGTGACGGCGGCAGTGGACCACGGCGGAAGCCTTGGCCGGGCGAGGGCGCTTTTCCCGCACGCGCCACTGCCTTTCGTCGACCTCTCGACCGGGATCAATCCGCACTCCTACCCGCTTTTCGATTTGCCCGCCACCGCCCTGTCGCGATTGCCGGAAGCCGCGCGTACCCATGAATTGGCCGAAGTCGCGGCAAGCGCCTATGGCGCGCCGTCGGCTGCGAATGTCGCAGCTGCGCCCGGCACGCAGATCCTGTTGCCGCGCGTCGCTTCGCTGGTCAGCCCGGGCACGGCGCTGGTGCTCGGGCCAACTTATGCCGAGCATTGGCGGGCAGCGGCGATCGCCGGCCATGCGGCGGCTGAAGTCGATGATTTCGAAGCCTTGGCGGCGGCCGACCTTGCCGTCGTTGTCAATCCCAATAACCCGGACGGGCGCGTCGTCGAGCGCGAAAGTTTGCTTCGACTTGCCGCAAAATTGCGCGCCGGAGGCGGGCTGCTGGTCGTCGACGAGGCGTTCATGGATGTCGGCCCGCGCAGCGAAAGCCTGGCCGGCGACGTCGACCAGGGCGGCATTGTCGTGCTGCGTTCGTTCGGCAAGTTCTTCGGCCTGGCCGGCCTGCGGCTTGGTTTTGCGGTGGCCGACGCGCTGACGGTGGAGCGGCTGCAGGCGCAATTCGGGCCGTGGGCGATTGCCGGGCCGGCGCTCGAATATGGCATAAGGGCGCTTGCCGACACCGGCTGGCAGGCCGGGATGCGGCGCCGTCTGGCCGAGGATGCCGCACGGCTCGATACGCTGTTCAGCCGGTTCGGCGTGCCTGTCGCCGGTGGCACTTCGCTGTTCCGCTATATCAGGCTGGCGGACGCCGCCGGCCTGTTTTCGATGCTCGGCCAGCGCGGCATCCTGCTTCGGCATTTCGCCGACCGTCCGGATGTGCTGCGCGTCGGCCTGCCGGGAGCCGACGAAGAATGGCGGCGGCTCGAATCCGCCCTTGCCGGCTGGGCCTCGCGGCGCGACGATGATGCCAAGGAGATTTCGCGATGATTCATGTCTGTTCGCTGGCAAAAATCGAGGAGACGGTGGCAAGAACCGGGGCCGAGCGGCTGCTTTCGCTGCTTGCCGCCGGAACGGAGGTGGTGCGGCCGGCCTCGATCACCAGGGAAAACCATCTGCATCTGGTCATGCATGACATTGCGGTGGCGCAGGAGGGCATGACGATGCCGGGCGAAGAGCATGTCCTGAACCTGCTCGATTTCGCCCGCCAATGGGACCGCTCGCGGCCGCTGGTGGTGCATTGCTATGCCGGCATCAGCCGCTCGACCGCCTCGGCCTATATCATCGCGGCAGCGCTGGCGCCGACGCGCGACGAGGCCGAACTGGCCAAGACGCTGCGCGCGCTGTCGCCCACGGCGACGCCCAATCCGCGGCTGATCGCCATTGCCGACTCACTGCTCGAGCGCAACGGCCGCATGAGCCGCGCCATCGAGGCGATCGGGCGCGGTGCCGAAGCGTTTGAGGGCACGCCTTTTGCGTTGAAGATCGAGGGGTGATTCCTAGGCGGTAATTGGAGCCATCAAGCCAGCAAACAATCGAGCCGCAATTGCGCTGCGGTGGCGGCAAGGTATTTGCCTACGTCGGCGCTGCCCCTCATCCGCCTGCCGGCACCTTCTCCCCGTATAGAGACGGGGAGAAGGGACTTGTCGCGACCCTCGGCGCGCCTTTTCTGCAGTGGTGGCGATTGGCGAAGGTTTCAGTGCAGCTTCTTTCTCCCCGTCACTATACGGGGAGAAATGCCCGGCAGGGCAATGAGGGGCAGCGCGGCGCTGGCGGATAGCCTCTTACGCCAACCAGTCCGCCAGCTTTGCCTTGCGCACGTCCCTCAGCAGGCCGATGAAACCGTCGGCCTGATGTTCGGCGGTGAGCCGGCCTTTTTCGGCGGTGGCAATGCTGGCGTCGCCGACCACGCCATTCGGGTTGAGGTCGCTGGCGATCCAGGCGAAGGCGTGCGTTCCGGTGTGGCGCAGCAGCGAAAATTCCTTTTCGGCGCGCGCGACCTTGGACACGAAATTGTCGGCCTTGCCCATGTCGACGAGGTCGGGCCGGAAATGCAGCATCAGCGAGGTCTCGACGTCGCCGCCATGGATGCCGTGACGGTCTTCGAGGTCGGTGTACATGCCGGCCGGCCGGCCAAAGCGCTGCCAGCTGGTCTTTACCGCCAGCATCTTTGCCCGCACGCGCAATTCGCGGGTGACGATGCCCATGATCTCTTCATTGCCGCCATGCGAGTTGACGATGACCAGTTTTCGGATGCCGGCGCGCGCGACCGACAGGCCGAGTTCGGTCCACGCCTCCACCAGGGTCGTTGCCGGCAAAGTGAGGGTGCCGGGCGCATGCAAATGCTCGTTCGACTTGCCCACCGCCTGCACCGGCAGGATGCGGATGTCGAGATCGCTCGGCAGGCGGGCGATCACCGTTTCCAGCATGCCGTTCATGATCGAAGTGTCGGTCGAGACCGGCAGATGCGGGCCGTGTTGCTCAATCGCCGCCACCGGGAGGATGGCGATCGTCGCCTCCGGATCGACGGTCGCGTATTCGGTTGTCCGGTAGTCGCCCCACCATACGCGTTTTTTTGTTCCGGCCATTTTGAACCTCGAGGAGACTGAATGCGCGCTTGATGAGGGGCAGCGCCAACCTTGTCGTGTAACTGGAGATCATCTGCCTGTCGATTCCGACCCTGTTGATCATCCCGCCGCGATGACCTCGATCTCGACCTTGAATTCCGGCCGGGCAAAACCGGACACGATCATAAGCGTCGAGGCGGGCGCAGGGCTGGCGAACAGCCGGTCGCGAACCTCCATATAGGGACGCAGGAAGGCGCGGTCGGTGACGTAGGCGTTGATGCGGACAATGTCGGACAGGCCGAGCCCGGCCTCGCCGAGGATCGCCGCTATGTTCTGGAAGCAGAGCTCGGCCTGTGCGCCGGCCTCTTCCGGGATCTGGTCGTCCGCTGTGATCGCGACCTGGCCCGAACACAGAACCAGCCGCTTTCCGGGGGGCAGCTCGACGCCATGGCTGTAGCGGGCGAAGGGCGGCTTGATCGACTTCGGCGTGAGAAATTTGAACATGGCAATCTCCGTTGACGGCAGCCTAAAGCGGGATCGATGCGGGCATCAAGATGGCGGTGCATGTCACGAGGGCGATTGTGGACAGGCGATCAAAAAATAGGCACGATGCCTTTCGTACAGCATGACCCGTCCGGCCTTCGCGCCTCCATTGCACAGGCGGGCACTGCACAAGCGGGCGGTCCCGACGCAACGCGCCGGTGGCATGTGTCTTGCTTCTTGAAACAATGGTGTCGAGCCCGGCGCGTGATGCGCCGGAGCGAACAAAGGGTGGTGTGGATGTACGGAAGACTCAAGATTTCGGCGGGCGTGATCGTGCTGCTTGGCGCAGGCACGCTTGCCGCGGCAGCGAACGAAAAAGTCACCTTCGGCACCAACTGGCTGGCCGAGCCGGAACATGGCGGTTACTACCAGGCCGTGGTGGATGGCACCTATGCCGCCTGCGGCATCGACGTGACGATCATGCAGGGCGGCCCACAGGTCAGCGGCCGGCCGCTGCTGCTCGCAGGTAAGATCGATTTCTACATGGGCGGCAATCTGCTGTCGGCCTTCGATGCCGTGCAGCAAGGCATACCGATGCGCGTCGTGGCTGCGGACTTCCAGAAGGACCCGCAGGTCATCATGTCCCATCCCGGGCAAGGGCTGGATAAATGGGAAGACCTGAAGAACGCCGACCAGTACATCCTCGGCGACGAAGGTGCGCAGACCTTCTTCCAGTGGATGGTCACCGACCTCGGCTTCGATGCCGCCAAGCGCGTCCCCTACACCTTCAACCCGGCGCCGTTCATCGCCAACAAGAAGTCGATCCAGCAGGGTTACGTCACCTCGGAGCCATTCGCCGTCCAGAAGCAGGGCGGTTTCACGCCGAACCAGTTTCTGCTGGCCGACTATGGCTGGGACACATATGCGACGACGGTCGAGACCATGCAGGAGACGATCGACAAGCGTCCCGAGGTGGTCCAGTGCTTCGTCGATGGCTCGGCCAAGGGCTGGTACAATTATCTCTATGGTGACAACAAGGCCGCCAACGAGATGATCAAAAAGGAAAATCCGGACATGACGGATGAGCAGATCGCCTTCTCGATCGAGCAGCTGAAGAAGTTCGGCGTGGTCGATTCCGGCGACAGCGAAAAGCTCGGCATCGGCGCCATGAGCGACGCGCGCATCCAGAGTTTTTACGACAAGATGGTGAAGGCCAAGGTCGCGCCGGCGGGCGTCGACATCAAGAAGGCCTACACGCTGGCCTTCGTCAACAAGAGCGTCGGGCTCGACCTGAAGAAGTAGGCCGTGAAGCTGGAGAAAGTGGCGCAACAGCCAGGAAGCGTATCGGGGCAGACGCTGTTGGCGCTGCGTGGCGTCGGCAAGGTGTTTTCCAACGGCGTCACCGCGCTCAGCAATGTCGAGCTGACGATCCGGGAAGGCGATTTCCTCAGCCTGCTCGGGCCGTCGGGCTGCGGCAAATCGACGGCGCTGCGGCTGATCGCCGGCCTGTCGACGCCGACCTCGGGTGTGCTCGACTGGCGCGGCAGCGGCGGCCTCGATCGTTCGACTATCGGCGACCGTTCGAATATCGGCTTCGTCTTCCAGGAGCCGACGCTGCTGCCCTGGGCCGATGTCTTCGACAATGTCTGGCTGCCGCTGCGGCTGAAGGGCGTGTCGCGGGCCAAGGCGACGCCGGCGGTGATGGAGATGCTGGCGCGGGTTCACCTGACCGGCTTCGAGAATGCGGTGCCGCGCGAACTGTCGGGCGGCATGAAGATGCGCGTCTCGATCGCCCGCGCCATGGTAACCAAGCCGCGCATTCTGTTGATGGACGAGCCGTTCGCGGCACTCGACGAGATCACCCGCTTCAAGCTCAACAACGACCTGCTGGAGCTATGGCAGGATGAGCGCTTTACCGTCGTTTTCGTCACCCACAGCGTCTTCGAAAGCGTATTCCTCTCCAACCGCGTCGTCGTCATGGCGGCGCGGCCGGGCCGGGTGTTTGCCGAGCTTGCCGTCGATGCGCCCTATCCGCGCGACGAGGCGTTTCGCACCTCGCGCGACTATGCCGCGCTCTGCCGCCAGGCGTCCGACGTGCTGATCGGCGCCATCAACTCAACTGCCGGACCGCATCATGACGGCCATTGAAGAACCAGTCCTGGCGCTCGACCCGGAGGAGGCGCGCCGCGTCCGCCAGGAGCGCTTCGAGCGCATCGGCAGATGGCTGCTGCCGCTGGCCATCATGATCCTGGCGATCTGGCTGTGGGACCGCATCTGTGTCTGGAACGACATCCCGAAATACATCCTGCCGCGTCCCGCCGTGGTGCTGCAGACGCTGCACGACGATGCCGGGCTGCTGTTCTCCTCACTGCTGGTGACGCTCAGGATCACCTTCTTGAGCCTGCTTCTCGCCGTAGTCGGCGGTGTCGGGCTGGCGGTGCTGTTCGCGCAGTCGAAATGGGTGGAGATGTCGTTCTTTCCGTTCGCCATCGTGCTGCAGGTGACGCCGATCGTCGCGATCTTCCCGCTGATCAATATCTATGTCGACAACCAGACGACGAAGCTTTTGCTTTGCGCCTGGATCGTCGCCTTCTTCCCGATCCTCTCCAACACCACGCTCGGCCTCAATTCCGTCGACCGCAATCTGCGCGACATGTTCAAGCTCAACGGCGCGACCCGCTGGCAGCAATTGCGCTATCTGCGGCTGCCGGCGGCGATGCCTTATTTCCTCGGTGGGCTGAAGATCGCCGGCGGCCTGTCGCTGATCGGCGCGGTGGTGGCCGAGTTCGTCGCCGGCGCCACCGGCCAGTCGTCCGGCCTCGCCTCGCGCATCATCGAGGCCGGCTACCGGCTCAACGCACCAAGGCTGTTCGCGGCGCTGATCCTGATCTCGCTGACCGGCATTCTGATCTTCCTGGTGCTGTCGCTGGTATCGCATCTCATTTTGCGGCGCTGGCACGAGAGCGCGCTGAGGCAGGAGCGGTGATGGTGGGCAGCGCCAGTTTGATACCGGCTTCTGGTTCCTACCATCTCGCCAAGGTTCGGCTTCATGCCTCACTTACGCCGGGCTTTTCTGGAGCCTTCGATAGCGACGGGTTTGGGCTCGCCGATATCGTCATCACCGATGGCAAGATCTCCGGGATTACGGCGCATCGATCCAATGCACCGGCAGACGCCATCGACCTCGGCGGCCGCATCGTGCTGCCGTGCTTCGTCGATTGCCACACCCATATCGACAAGGGCCATATCTGGCCTCGAAAGCCCAACCCGGACGGCACCTTCATGGCCGCGCTGAATGCAACCGGCGCCGACCGCGCGGCGCGCTGGAGCGCCGACGACGTTGCGCGCCGCATGGATTTTTCACTGCGCTCCGCCTATGCGCATGGCACCAAGGCGCTGCGCACGCATCTCGACAGCGTTGCGCCGCAGGAAGAGATCTCCTGGCCGGTGTTCGAGACGATGCGGGAGAAATGGCGCGGCCGCATCGAGCTGCAGGCGGCCTGCCTGCTCGGCATCGAGGGCGTGCGCGACAAGAAATGGTTCGAGAGGCTGGCCAAGCGGGTGGCTGCCGCCAAGGGCGTGCTCGGCGTCGTCACCTACATGGTGCCGGATCTCGAAGAACTGCTCGACCAGGTGTTTGCGCAGGCGATCAAGCACGGCCTCGATCTCGATTTCCATGCCGACGAGACCGACGATGTCGCGGCGATCTCGCTGAAGAAGATCGCCGAAGCAGCCCTTTGGAACGGTTTTGACGGGAACATCCTTGTAGGTCATTGCTGCGCGCTGGCGCGCCAGCCCGACCTCGACGTGCTCGACACGCTGGACAAGGTCGCCAAGGCCGGCCTGGCGGTGGTGTCGCTGCCGATGTGCAATCTCTATTTGCAGGACCGGCGCGGCGACAAGACAACGCCGCGCTGGCGCGGGGTGACGCTGCTGCACGAGATGAAGGCGCGCGGCATTGCCGTCGCCGTCGCCTCCGACAATACGCGCGACCCGTTCTACGCCTATGGCGATCTCGACATGCTGGAGGTCTATCGCATCGCGACGCGCATCCTGCATCTCGACCATCCCGTCGCCGACTGGCCGCAAGCGGTGACCGCGACGCCGGCCAAGGTGATGCGGCTCGATGGTTTCGGCACGCTTGCCGTCGGAGGGGCGGCCGATTTCGTCGTCTTCAGGGGGCGAAGCTGGACGGAATTGCTGTCGCGGCCCGAATCGGATCGCATCGTGGTGCGCGACGGGCATGCGATCGAGCGCCAGCTGCCCGATTATGCCGAACTCGATGATCTGATGGTGGAATGATGGACATTGCGGCGCTCAAGCGCGACCTGGACGGCCTCAAGGTCGACGACCATCCGGCGATCGTCCAGCAGAAGAGCCGCGACTTCTACTGGTACAGCCCGGTGCTGAAGCAGCAGCTCGAGCACGTCACCGGGGACCTGATCGTGACGCCGAAAACCGAAGACGAGGTCGTGCGCATTCTCGCCGCCTGCCACCGGCATGGCGTGCCGGTAACGCCGCGCGGCAGCGGCACCGGGAACTACGGCCAAGCGATGCCCTTGTCGGGCGGTGTGGTGCTCAATCTCGCCGAGATGAAGGCGGTCAAGACGATCGCGCCGGGCCGTGTCGTCACCGGCCCCGGCGCCGTGCTCGCCGACATCGACAGAGCGACGCGGGCGCATTCCGGCCAGGAGCTTCGCATGTCGCCGTCGACCTACAACACGGCATCGATCGGCGGTTTCGTCGCCGGCGGCTCCGGCGGTATCGGTTCGATCCGCTGGGGCGGACTGCGCGACCTCGGCAACGTCATCCGGCTGAGGACCGTGACCATGGAGGCCGAGCCGCGTGTCATGGAGCTCACCGGCGAGGATGTGCTGAAGGTCATGCACGCCTACGGCACCAACGGCATCATCACCGAAGTCGAGATGCCGCTGACCGCCAGCTATGACTGGATCGACGTCATCGTCGGCTTCGACGATTTCATGGATGCGGCTGGCTTCGGCAACGATCTGGCCATCCAGGACGGCATACTGGCGAAACTGATCACGCCGATCGCAGCACCGATCCCCTACGATTATTTCAAGCGCCACCAGCGGTTTTTCCGGCGCGGCCAAAGCATCGTCGTCCTGATGATCGCACCGCATGCGATGGATGCCTTCCTCGCCTTCACGGCGCGCAGCAAGGGCGAGATCGTCTTCCGCGCCGACAAGGAGGCCGACCTCAAGGGGCTGCCGCCGGCCTATGAGCTGACCTGGAATCACACCACGCTGCGCGCCATCCGGGTCGATCCGACGATCACCTATCTGCAGACCCGCTACCCGTCGCCGGACCACCTCGGCCACGTCAAGGCGATGGTCGACCGCTTCGGCGACGAGGTGCCGGCACACCTCGAATTCATCCGCTTCGACGGCGCCATCGGCATCGCCGGACTGCCGCTGGTGCGCTTCACCACGGCGGAGCGGCTCGACGAGATCATCCGCATCCACGAGGACAATGGCTGCTGGATCTTCAACCCGCACCGCTACACGCTGGAGGAAGGCGGCATGAAGCGCACCGACGAGGTGCAGCTCGCCTTCAAGCGCGAGACCGACCCGCAAGGGCTGCTCAATCCGGGCAAGATGATCGCCTGGGAAAACCCGGACTATGATTATCGCTCCGGCAAGTCGTTCCTGTTCAAGGGGTTGGAGACGGCGGGTTGAACATCCTCGTCCTCTACGCTCATCCGGTCGAGACGAGCTTCAATGCCGGCCTGCACCGGACCATCGTCGAGCGGCTGAAGGCGGCCGGCCATGTCGTCGACGACTGCGATCTCTATGCCGAGGGTTTCGATCCCAGGCTGACGCGGCCCGAACGGCTCTCCTATCACGACGCGCGCAGTGACGGCGATCCGGCATCGGCTTATGTCGAGCGCCTGCTGCGGGCCGAGGCGCTGGTGCTGTCGTTTCCGGTGTGGAACTTCGGCTATCCGGCCATTCTGAAAGGCTTTTTCGATCGCGTCTTCCTGCCCGGCGTGTCTTTCAAGCTGATCGACGGCAAGGTGCAGCCGTCGCTGCACAACATCCGCAAGGTGGTCGCGGTCACCACCTATGGCGGCAGCCGGTTCCGCGCCATGCTGATGGGTGACCCGCCGCGCAAGCTGGTCACGCGGGTGCTGCGTGCCACCATCAAGCCCGGCGGGTCGGTTTCCTACCTCGCGCATTATTCGATGAACCTGTCGACCGACGAGACGCGGACGAGGTTCGTGGCGAAGGTCGCGGCCAGGATGGACGCGTTCTGATGCAGGAGCTGAGTTGGGAGACTTCCCTTCTCCCCTTGTGGGAGAAGGTGGATCGGCGCGTAGCGCCGAGCCGGATGAGGGGTGCTGGAAGAAACGCGGCGTGGAAAGATCAGGGATGGAGGCGCTAAATTAGCGAGACGGAAGCGCTAGTGTAATTCTTCGAGGTAGCGATCCTTCCAACACCCCTCATCCGACCGAGCTTCGCTCGGCCACCTTCTTCCACAAGGGGAGAAGGGAAAAGCGCGCTACATTCGCACCCGCTCCGACTTCGGATCGTACATCGGCTTGAGCGAGGCCTCGGCAGCAAAGCGCTCGCCGGCGATCTCGATCTCGTAGGACGACGACAGCACATCCGCCTCGCTCTCGCCCTTGCAAGGCACGTAACCAAGCCCGATGGCGCCGCCGAGATGATGACCGTAATTGCCCGAGGTGATCGGGCCGACGATCTTGCCGTCGCGCAGGATCGCCTCGTTATGGAAGAGCAGCGGCTCGGGGTCGTTCAGCCGGAACTGCACCAGCCGGCGTGACAGGCCGGTTTCTTTCTTCTTCAGCACGGCATCGCGGCCAAGAAAATCGCCCTTGGCAGTCTTCACTGCGAAGCCAAGGCCAGCCTCCAGCACATTGTCCTCGTCGGTGATGTCGTGGCCGAAATGCCTGAATGCCTTTTCGATGCGGCAGGAATCCAGCGTGTGTAGGCCGCATAGTTTTAGCCCGGCGTCAATGCCGGCTTCCGCGATCGCCTCGAAGACATGGGCCGCCTGGTCGGTCGAGACATAAAGCTCCCAGCCGAGCTCGCCGACATAGGTGACGCGGTGGGCGCGGGCCAGGCCCATGCCGATCTCGATCTCCTGAAACGTTCCGAAGGGGTTATTCTCGTTGGAGAAATCGTTCGGGCTGACCTTTTGGATCAGGTTCCTCGAATCCGGGCCCATCAGGCAAAGCACGGCTTCGGCAGCGGTCACATCGGTGATGACGACGAACTCGTCGGCAAGATGTCTTCTCAGCCAGGCCAGGTCGCGCTGCAGCGTGGCGCCGGGCACGACGAGGAAGAAGGCGGTTTCAGACAGCCGCGAGACGGTGAGGTCGCTCTCGATGCCGCCGCGCCGGTTGAGCATCTGGGTGTAGACGATCTTGCCCGGCGCCACGTCCATGTCGTTGGCGCAGAGCCTTTGCAGGAAAGCGCAGGCGTCGCGGCCCTCGACGCGGATCTTGCCGAACGAGGTCATGTCGAACAGGCCGACGCCGTTTCGGACCGCCAGATGCTCCTCGCGCTGGTTGTCGAACCAGTTCTGCCGTTTCCAGGAATAGCGGTATTCGCGCTCCTGGCCCTCCCGCGCGAACCAGTTGGCGCGCTCCCAGCCGGCGACCTCGCCGAACACGGCGCCGCGCGCCGTCAGATGTTCGTGCAGCGGCGAACGGCGCACGTTTCGCGAGGTTGCCATCTGCCGGTAGGGAAAATGATCGGCATAGAGCAGGCCGAGCGTTTCGGAGACGCGCTCCTTGAGATAGCGGCGGTTCTTCTGGAACGGCTGGGCGCGGCGGATGTCGACTTCCCAGAGGTCGAAAGGCGCCTCGCCGTCATTGATCCATTGCGCCAGCGCCATGCCGGCGCCGCCGGAGGAGACGATGCCGATCGAATTGTAGCCGGTCGCCATCCAGTAGCCGGAAAGCTCCGGCGCCTCGCCGAGATAGTAGCGGTCGTCCGGGGTAAAACTCTCGGGGCCGTTGAAGAAGGTGTGGATGCCGGCGGTTGCCAGCATCGGCATGCGGTTGACGCCCATTTCGAGGATCGGCTCGAAATGTGCGAAATCCTCGGGCAATTGGTCGAAGCAGAAATCCTCGCTTATGCCGTTCATGCCCCAGGGCTTGGCCACTGGCTCGAAAGCGCCGAGCATCATCTTGCCGGCATCTTCCTTGTAGTAGGCGCACTCGTCCGGCACACGCAGCACCGGCAAGCGGGAAAGGCCGGGGATCGGTTCCGTCACGAGATAAAAGTGCTCGCAGGCGTGCACCGGAATGGTGACGCCGTTCTGGGCACCAAGTTCGCGTGACCACATGCCGGCGCAGTTGACGACGATGTCGGTATCGATCAGGCCTTGCTCGTCGCCCTGCGCCCAGGACACGCCGGTGACGCGGCCGGCCCTGGTGTGGACCTTGGTGACCTTCACATTCTCGACGATCGTCGCACCGCGCTGGCGCGCGCCCTTGGCCAGCGCCATTGCAATGTTGGCCGGGTCGCACTGGCCGTCGAGCGGCAGATGCACGGCGCCGACAACATCGGAAACATTGAGATGCGGGTACACCTGCTTGACTTCGCTGGGCGAAATCTCGCGCACGTCGACATCGAAGGCGCGGGCGAGAGACGCCTGCCGATAGATCTCGTGCTTGCGCTCCTCGGTCAGCGCCACGGTGATCGAGCCGACCTGGCGCATGCCGGTGCCGACATCGGTCTCGGCTTCCAGCTTGACGTAGAGATCGGCCGAATATTTCGCCAGCCGCGTCATGTTCTGCGAGCCGCGCAACTGGCCGATCAGTCCGGCGGCGTGCCATGTCGTGCCCGACGTCAGCTGCTTGCGCTCGAGCAGCACGATATCGGTCCAGCCGAGCTTGGCCAGATGATAGGCGACCGAGCAGCCGGAGACGCCGCCACCGATGATGACCGCTCTTGCTTTGGTGGGGATGGCTTTCGGGGGCAGGGCGTTCATGCCGCCTCGCGGCGATAGCTGGAAGCGAAGCGGCGCAGGCGCGTGGCTGCTTCCATCAGCACCTCTTCAGGCTGGCAGAGGCTGAAGCGGATGTGGCCGGCGGCGGCTTCGCCGAAGCTCGAGCCGGGCATGACGCCGACCTTTTCCTGGTCGAGGAAAGCCCAGGCGAATTTCTCGTCGTCCGGCTCGATCGCCGATATGTCGAGCATCACATACATGCCGCCTTCGGAGCCGCGCACGGTGATATTGTTCATACCATGCATGGCATCGAGGACGACGGCGCGCCTCGCGGCATAGCGCTCGGCGATCTCCTTGACGCCGTAGCCGTTTTCGAGCGCCTCGGCGCAGGCGAGGCTGATGAAGGCCGGAAGGCCGTAGGTCATCACCAGATTGAGGTCGGTCAGCAGCGAGATCATCGGTTCCGGCCCGGTCAGCCAGCCCATGCGCCAGCCGGTCATACCGTGGCTCTTCGACATCGAATTGATGACCAGCGTACGTTCCGCCATGCCGGGCAGCGAGCGCGGCGAAATGTGCTCGCCGCCGCCGAGCGTCCAGTAGACCTCGTCGGACAGCAGCCAGAGGTCATGCTCGCGGCAGATCTGCGCCAGCTCTTCCAGGTGCTCGCGCGAATAGACGGCACCGGTCGGGTTGTTGGGCGTGTTCATCAGGATGGCGCGGGTGTTCGGCCGAAGTGCGGCGCGGATGTCGGCGGCGCGCGGCTGAAAGCCATCCTCGGCGGGGGTCTCGACGACGCTGAACTCGGCGCCCGCCGCGCTGAAGGTGTTGGGGTAGGTGGCGTAATAGGGGGCGACGACGATGGCATGGTCGCCCTGGTCGAGAACCGCTTGAATGGCCGCGTAGAGCGCGGCCTGCCCGCCCGGCGTGGCGATGACCTGGTCGGGATTTGTCGCAACGCCGGTGCACAGCGTCGAAGCCGCCGCCATCGCCTTGCGCAGGCGCGGAACGCCGGCAAGCGGGGTGTAGTGGTGATTGCTGGCGCGAACCGCCGTCACGCAGGCTTCGATCGTCTCGCTCGGCGTGTCGAAATCGTGGTCGCCGACCGACAGCATGATGATGTCCTCGCCGGCCTGCTTGCGCGCCCAGGCAGCGGAATGAACCTCCCAGCCATCCTTGCCCGAAGGCACGATGCCGGAAATGCGCGATGATGGCCTGGGCATTATGCTACTCCCGAAATTTCATAACCGGCCTGTTCGAGCCGGTCGCGCAGCGCGGCGATGTGGCCCGGTCCGACCTCGCAGCAGCCGCCGACGATGCTGGCGCCGGCCTCGACCCAACCGACCGCCTGGCCGGCATAGGCATCCGGATCGAGGTCGTGGCGGGCGTGCAGCACTTCCACGGTACCGCCATGCTTGAGCGCCTCGATCGAGGTGAAGCCATTGGCATAAGCGCCGACCGGACCGCCGAGCGCGATCAGTTCGGGCAGCGCTGCAGCGATCGCCTCGGGCCGGCAGCAGTTGACCAGCCGGGCTGCGACCGGCAGGCGGTCAAGAGCGCCCGCCGCCGCTGCAATGGCTTCGCCGCTGCGCAGGCGCGGCGTGCCGTGGTCGGAAAGCGTCCACGACACCCATACGGGCTTGCCGCTTTCCGACGCCGCGGTGACGGCGGCGCGTGCCTCTTCGGCCGACGCCATGGTTTCGCACAGAAACAGATCGACGCCGTCCGCCTGCTCGGCAACGATGCGGCGATAGATGTCGAGCGTATCCTGGAAGGATATCGTCAGCGCCGGCGCATAGCTGCCGAACAGCGGCGACAGGCAGCCGGCGATCGCCGCGTCGCCGGCCTGGTCGCGTGCTTGCCTCGCCAGTTCGATGCCGCGCTTCTGCAGCGGCTTGAACAGGTCCTCCGCGCCCTCGCGCGCCAGCCGCTCCGGCGTGGCTGAATAGGTGTTGATGGTGATGACGCGGGCGCCGGCGCGGATGAATTCCGCATGCAGGTCGCGCACCAGATCCGGTTCGTCGATGAGCACCCTGGCCGACCACAGCGGCGTCGGCTCGGAACTGCTGCGGCGGACCAGTTCCTGGCCCATGCCGCCATCGGTGAGGATCACTTTCTTCATGCTCTGAGCCTCTCGTTCTTTGGATCCCATAACGGCTCATCCTTCTGCACGACCGCCCTGAAACGTTCGCCGAAGATCTCGACCTCGACCGCGGTTCCCGGCTCGGTGAGGTCGGCGCGCAGCATGCCGAGCGCGATCGACTTGTCGATGCGATGACCCCAGCCGCCGGATGTCGTCTCGCCGACGATCCGGCCGTCATGCCACAGCGTCGACATGTAGGGTGCGTCGCAGTCGCCGGGGTTTTCGACGACCAGCGTGACGAAGCGCTTCTTGATGCCCTGCTGCTTTTCGTTCTGCAGTGCCGCCTTGCCGCGGAAGTCGGGCTTGTCCCATCTGACGAAGCGCTCCAGCCCGCCCTGCAGGATCGAATAGTCGCTCGACAGGTCGCCCTTCCACGTACGGTAGCCTTTTTCGAGCCGGAGCGAATCCAACGCGTACATGCCGAACGGTTTTAGCCCATGCCTCTGCCCGGCCGCCCAGACAGCGTCGAAGATCGCTGCGGTATCGTCGACCTTGCTGTGGATTTCCCAGCCGAGTTCGCCCGCGAAGGATACGCGCACCAGCTTTGCCCAACGTCCGGCGATACTGGTTTCCTGATGCGTCAGCCAGGGCAGGGTGAGGTCGGCCGCGCAGAGTTCGGCGAGGATGTTTCGCGAGTTGGGGCCGGCGAGGATCTGGGTGGAGTACTCCTCCGTCCTGTCGACCAGCTTGAACATGGCGTCCTTCGGGATGCGCGACTTCAGCCATTCGAAATCATGCCACTGCGCCACAGCGGCGGTGATCAGCGTCATCAGGTTCTCGTCGTGGCGGACCACCGACATTTCGGTGACGATGCGGCCCTTGTCGTCGGCAAAATAGACGAGGCCGATGCGGCCGGGTTTCGGCACCAGGCCTGTCACCTGGAGGCTGAGCCATTCGGCGGCACCCGGACCGTCGAGATTGAAACGGGAAAACCCCGGCAGGTCCAAAATGCCGGCGGCATCGCGGACGGCGAGGCATTCTTCGCGCACACGATGCTGCCAGGGGCCGTCACGGCGGAAGGTCAGCGTGGATTGTTCGGAGATGTCGTCGCCTGGCTTGGCATACCAGGTGGCGCGTTCCCAGCCATTATAGGCGTCGAACCGGGCGCCGAGTGCCTTGATGCGGTCGTGGAGCGGCGACAGCTTGCGGTCGCGCCCGGCCGGCCAGGCATGGCGCGGGAACTGGATGGCATATTCGTTGCCATAGATCTCCATGCCCTTGGCGACGCAATAATCCGACGCCGAGGCAAAGGCGGTGAAACGGCGCGGATCGCACGACCACATGTCCCATTCGGTCTGGCCCTCGGTCACCCATTCGGCCAGCACCTTGCCGGCGCCGCCGCCCTGGGCGATGCCGAAGGTGAAGACGCAGGCCTCGAAGGCGTTGGGCACGCCGGGCATCGGGCCGATCAGCGGGTTGCCGTCCGGCGCATAGGGGATCGGCCCGTTGATGACCTTGGACAGGCCGGCGGTGCCGAGGATCGGCACGCGGGCGACAGCATCGGCCAGGTAATGTTCCAGCCGGTCGAGATCGTCGGGAAACAGCTGGAAGGAAAAATCGTCGGGCATCGGGTCGTTGTGGCCGACCCAGTGGGCGCGGCAATTGCGCTCATAGGGCCCGAGGTTCATGCCGTTCTTTTCCTGGCGCAGATAATAGGACGTATCGACGTCGCGCAGCAGCGGCAGTTTCTTGCCTTGTTCCTTCGACCACGCCGCCAGTTCGGGGATTTCCTCGAACAGGATATATTGATGGCTCATCACCATCATCGGCACCTCGCGGCCGAACATCCTGCCGACTTCGGCGGCACGGTAGCCAGCCGCGTTAACGACGATCTCGCAGCGGATCTCGCCTTGCGTCGTCCCGACCACCCACTCGTCGTTGTCGCGGCGCACGCCGGTGACCGGACAGAAGCGGATGATTTTCGCGCCCATGTCGCGGGCACCTTTAGCCAGCGCCTGGGTCAATTGCGCCGGGTCGATATCGCCGTCGCTCGGATCGTAGAGCGCGCCTTTCAGCTCATGCGTCTCGATGAAGGGGTAACGGCGCTTGATCTCGTCGAGCCCGACCACGTCGATATCCATGCCCTGGTAGCGGCCCATGCCCTTGGCGCGCTGGAATTCCTGCATACGCTCGGTCGAATGGGCGAGCCTGAGCGAGCCGGTGACGTGGTAGTTCATGGGATAGCCGACCTCGTCGGCCAGCCGGCGATAGAGCTCGGTCGAATAGCGCTGCATGTTCATCAGCGACCATGACGAGGAGAAAGTCGGCACATTGCCGGCGGCGTGCCAGGTCGAGCCGGAGGTCAGCTCGTTCTTCTCCAGAAGCACGCAGTCGGTCCAGCCCGCCTTGGCGAGATGGTAGAGCGAGGAGGCGCCGACGGCACCGCCTCCAATGATCACAACGCGTGCCGTGGTCGGCAAACCGGCCATGTTCTTCTCCAGATCAATAGACGGGCGGCGAAACCACCCAGATGACGACAGCCGGCTCGGCTCCAGGATTGCGCCAGCGGAACGGCTTGCCGTCGAAGCGGAAGGAGTCGCCTTCTCCAAGCCGGTGCCAGATGCCGGCAATTTCGATGTCGAAGCTGCCGGAAGCGACGTAGCCGGCTTCCTCGGTCGGCCGGCGCGCCTCGGCCTTCAGCTCGGCACCCGGGGCGAAGACCGAACGCAGCATCTCGAAGCTACCGCCGAGATCGGGCGACAGAAGCTCCTCCACCAGGCCGGAATCGCTTGTGCCAAGCGTGCGCCGGCTGCCGGCACGCACGACCACGCCGCGTTCGGTCTCGACAGGCACGTCATGGCTGAAGAACAGGCTGACCGGCACGCCGAACAATTCGGCGAAGGCCCTGAGATCGCCGAGCGACGGGATCGACAGGCCGCGCTCGACCTGGCTGACCCAGCCGACGGAACGGCCGAGCTTCAGTGCGATTTCGGCAAGCGTCAGGCCGCGCGCCTTGCGCAACGCGCGAATGTCGCCGGCCAGCAGCCGTTCGCCGTTGTCCTGTTCCGATCTGGCGGCGGTTGAGGGCAAAGCCATCCCTGTTTCGGTGAAAAATTCCCAGTAAATTTCATGTGACGGCAGGTTCATGAAAAAATCAAGAGGGTTTTCACGCGCCCACAAGATTTACTTGCGCCATTTTGACGGTTCGGGCAAAGGCTCGGCGCACGAGCGGCGAGTCCGGTCGAGGCGGATAGGGCATCGAGCGCTCATAGAAACTCGCAAGGATGCTCCATCACTTCTAGTCGGCGCATGATCCTTTCCGGATAGTCGGGTTCCAGGATTATGCGCAAAGGGACAGCCCATGCTGGAAAACAACTCCCGGATTGCGGCGGCGATCGTCGATGACGCGATTACCTCGCGGCGGTCCGTACGCGCCTTCTTGCCCGATATGGTCGACGACGACACCATCCGCGATATTCTCGCCGTTGCCGCCCGCGCGCCCTCAGGCACCAACATGCAGCCCTGGAAGGTCTATGTGACCAAGGGCGAGGTCAAGCAGCGCATCACCGACGCTATCCTCAGTTCGGGCATCCGCGCCGAAAAGGCCGAGTGGGACGAGTACCGCTACTATCCCGACCAGTTCTTCGAACCCTATCTGACGCGACGGCGGGCCAACGGCTTCGGCCTCTACGGCGTGCTCGGCATCGGCCGGCGCGAGGTCGACAGGATGCGTGCACAGCACGACCGCAACTTCGTCTTCTTCGATGCGCCGGTCGGAATGATTTTCACCGTCGACCGGCGGCTGAACAAGGGGTCATGGATCGACTACGGCATGTTCCTGCAAAATATCATGGTCGCGGCGCGGGGCAGGGGCCTGCACACCTGTCCGCAAGCTGCCTTCGCGCCCTATCACCGGCAGATCAGGCCGGTGCTCAACATTCCCGACGAGGAGATCGTCGTCTGCGGCATGGCGCTCGGCCATGAGGATACGTCCAAGCCCGAAAACGCATTCCGCACCGACCGCGCGCCGCTGGAAGAGTGGGTGACGTTCAGCAGCTGACGTAACGCGCCGCCTCGGCCTACTGCACTTCGTAGCCGACTTCCTCGCTGGCGTGGCAGAGCGCCTTCCAGAACGAGCGTGCGAACGAGCGGAACACATAGATGTCGAACTGATCGGCGCCGGTGCGCTGGATCTGCGCGAAGACGTCGTGATGCATGGTCGAGCGGCCGGCGCCGATCGGGAAAGCCGGCAGCGCGAAGTCGATAGCGAAGAATTTCGCCAACACCCACTCGGCCTTCGGCCCGGCGATACGGATCGCGGTGCGGCCGTGCGAAAGGTCGGTCACCGTACCGATGGCCGCATTGACGACATCGGCAAAGGCCGTCGCCAATCCCTTGGCTTCATCGACCACAGTGAACTTTCCCGGGGCAAAGCCGAACACCGACCTGACGCCGTCCGTGACACCGCCGCCGGCGCCGTCGGGCAAAGCCAGACCGGTGACCGTATGGATGCCGGCCATCAACTTCTTCTCCTCGCCGGGCCAGGCGGCGAGCTGCAGGATCGACCCCGGCCCGGTTTCGGAGAGGATGATTTCGACGCCGTGCTCGAAATTGCCATGCGAGCCCGGATGCAGCACCGGCTCAAGCGGTGATTGGCGTTCAACCATGCATGCGGCTCCCGTCCGGATCGAAGAAATGGTTGGAGACGATCTCGACCGGCCCGAACCGGTTGCGCAGCGGGTCGGAAACATAGGCACGCGAGCCGCGCCGCGCTTTGCCGCCCCTGACCAGGGCAAGTGCGATATATTTGCCGAGCGCCGGCGAATAGCAGCAGGCGGTGATGTGGCCGAGCGAGCCGCGCGGATTGGTTTCGTCAAGCTCCTCGACGATGTGCGCGCCGCCGTTGAGCGGCTGGTTGTCGAGCGCAACAATACCGACGAGTTCCAGGCGGTCGGGTGCGATCAGCCCCTCGCGGTCCATCATCGCCGAACCGATGAACGGCTTCTTCTTCGACAGCATCCAGTCGAGATGCAGATCGCGTGCCGTGGTGCGGCCGTCGATCTCGGCGCCGGTGACGTGGCCTTTCTCGATGCGCATGGTGCCCAGCGCCTCCAGCCCGTAGGTCACCAGCCTGAACGGCTTGCCGGCTTCGATCAGCGCCTCCCAGACATGGGTGCCGTAACCGGCGCCGGAATAGACCTCGAAGGCCATTTCGCCGGAGAAGGACAGCCGGCAGATCATCACCGGCACGCCGGCGATTTCGCCGTGGACGATGCCCATGAAGGGCAGGGCGGCATTGTCGACGGCGGTGCCGCTGACGCAAGCAGCCAATATCTGCCTTGCCTTCGGCCCACCGATGGCGGCACCGGCCCATTGGTCGGTGACCGAGGTGACGTGGACCTTGAGCTCCGGCCAGATCACGTCGAGGAAATATTCCAGATGCTGCATCACCTTGCCGGCATTGGCCGTGGTGGTGGTCATCAGGAAATCCTGCTCGTCGAGGCGCCACGTGGTGCCGTCGTCGAAGGCGAGACCGTCCTCGCGCAGCATCAGCCCGTAGCGCGCCTTGCCGACGGCCAGCGTCGAAAACATGTTGGTGTAGACGCGGTCGAGGAATTCCGCCGCGTCCGGGCCTTGCACGGCGATCTTGCCCAGTGTCGAGACGTCGACAATGCCGGCGCTCTCGCGCGTGGCTCTCGCTTCGCGGACATAGGCCTGCTCGATCGTCTCGCCGGGATGGCCATAGATCATCGGCCGGTACCACAGGCCGGCCGAATACATGGTGGCGCCATTGGCGACGTGCCAGTCATGCATCGGCGTCAGCCGTTCGGGTTTCAGATCGCCGAAGCGTTCGGCGGCAAGCGAGCCGATCGACACCGCCGAAAAGGGCGGGCGAAAGCGCGTCGTGCCGACCTGCGGGATCGGCTTGCCAAGCGCCTCGGCCATGATGGCAAGGCCGGGTATGTTGGAGCTCTTGCCCTGGTCGGTCGCCATGCCGAGCGTAGTGTAGCGCTTCAGATGCTCGACCGAGACGAAGCCTTCGCGATGCGCCAACCGCACGTCATCCGCCGTCACGTCATGCTGGAAGTCGACGAAGCTCTTTCCTTCGGCCTTGATCTCGAACACCGGCGCCGGATCGGGATCGCCAGGCGCTGCCTCCACGGCAGGCAAGGCCGCCGGCGTGGCGGTTGCGCCCGCAGCGGAAAGACAGGCGGCGCGGCCTTCGGCGATCGCCTCGGCGGTGGAGAAACTGCCGGTGAAGGCACCGGCGCCGATCCATTGCCGTGTCGTCGGCTTGGGCGGCAGGAACGCTTGCAATGCTTCGTTCCATTCGGCTTTGGCGCCGGCCTGGCTGGCCAGATGGATGGTCGGCGACCAGCCGCCCGACATCAGCAGGCAATCGGCGTGGATGCTGCGCGCATCGCCCGAAAGCGCGCCGTTGACCATGTCGAAGCGCTGCACCTTGAAGCCGGAAAGCGCCTTGCCACCCTCGGTGGCGATCACCGCGTGGCCGGAAAGGATCTCGGCCTCCGCTTCGCCGGCCAGCTTGCGCATTTCGCTCGAAAGCTCAGGGCGCACGTCGACGATGGCGACGACCACGGCGCCGGCCTTTTTCAGCGCAAGCGCGGAGCGATAGGCGCTGTCATTGTTGGTGAACAGCCCGATCCTGTCGCCTGGCAGCACGCCATATTCATTGGCATAACGCTCGGCAGCATGCGCCAGCATTACGCCTGGCCGATCATTGCCCGGAAAGACCAGCGGACGCTCCAGGGAGCCGGTGGCCAACACCACCGATTTGGCGCGGATCGTCCAGTAGCGATGGCGCGGTTCGCCCTTGCCGGGCGTTTCCTTATGGTCGGTGACGCGTTCGATCGCGGCAAGCGTGTTGCCGTCATAATAGCCCCAGACCGTGGTGCGCGGCAGCAGGCGGACGTTGTCACGGCCTTCGAGCTGGCCAGCGGCGCGCGCTGCCCAGTCGGCGGCCGGCATGCCGTCGATCGTCTCGCCCGACCAATTGGCCGAGCCGCCGAAATGCGGCTCGAGTTCGGCCAGCATGACGCGTGCACCCTGATCGGCGGCCGCCCTTGCGGCCATCAGCCCGGCCGGGCCGGAGCCGACCACCAGCACATCGCAAAACGCGTTCATGCGTTCGTAGCGGGCCGTATCGGGAGCCGTGCCTGCCTTGCCCAGGCCGGCGGCACGGCGGATGAAATGCTCACAGAACATCCAGAAGCGCGTGCCTTTCAGCGGACCGATCACCGGTCCCATGAAGGTCTTGTAGTAGAAGCCGGCCGACAAAAGCTTGCCGCCGAGCTGGTTCACGGCACTGACGTCCCAGGCAAGCGAGGGGAAGCGGTTCTGGCTGATTGCTGCCAGCCCGTCATAGATCTCGACCATGGTGGCGGGAATGTTCGGCTCACGAACCTCGCCCCTCAACACGGTGACCAGCGCGTTTGGTTCCTCGACACCGGCGGTCAGCACGCCGCGCGGACGGTGATATTTGAACGAACGCCCGAACAGGGAGACGCCGTTGGCCAGCAGCGCCGAAGCCAGCGTGTCGCCGGCGTGGCCGGTATAGGGCGCGCCGTCGAAGGTGAAACGGATGGTCCGCAGCCGGTCGATGCGCCCGCCGGCCTCGGTACGGCGCGGGCTCATAGCTTGTCCTCGGCCCGGTGCCGCGCAACCGAGTTGTGGTCGCCGCGCGCGAACGCGGTGCTGGAGATCTCGTGCGTGAGCGTGTTGCGCACGACCCTGAGATGGGCGCGGCAGCCGCCGGAATGCTGCCAGATCTCATTGTGGTCGCCGGCCGGGTTAAGCCGGTCGTAGACATAGGCGTTCCAGGCGTCGAGGTTCTGCGAGGCGGGCTCTGGGCGCTGGCGGTTGCCGTCGCCCTGATAGGTGAATTCGATCACGTCGCGCGGGCCGCAATAAGGGCAGGTGATGAGCATGGATCTCTAACCTAATGCAGCCGGGGCGTGGCGCCCTGGCCCTTGTCGTCGATCACCATGCCACGGTAGAAGCGGTGGAGCGTGAAGGCCGCGTTGAGGTCGTGCGGCTCGTCCTTGGCGATGGTCCAGGCAAAGCACCAGCCGGAAGCCGGCGTCGCCTTGAAGCCGCCATAGCACCAGCCGCAGTTGAGATACATGCCTGGCAGCGGACCGGTGGTGATGATTGGCGAGCCGTCCATCGACATGTCGCAGACGCCGCCCCATGAGCGCAGCATGCGGACACGGGCCAGCCCAGGGAACAGCGCCAGCATCTCGCTCATCACCTCATCGACGATCGGCAGGCTGCCGCGTTGGGCGTAACTGTTGTAGCCGTCGAGATCGCCGCCATAGACAAGGCCGCCCTTGTCCGATTGCGACATATAGAAATGGCCCATGCCGAAGGTCAGGACCGTGTCGATGAACGGCTTTAGCGATTCCGTGACGAAGGCCTGCAGCACGTGGCTCTCGATTGGCATCGTCTCGATGCCGGCAAGCCGCATGACCCGCCCGGTGCTGCCGGCAACCGCGACCGCTACCTTCTTGGCGCGGATTTCGCCGCGCGTCGTCGTGACGCCGGTGATGCGGTCGCCGTCGCGCAGGAAGCCGGTGACCTCGCAGCTTTCGATGATGTCGACGCCGCGGCGATCTGCGCCGCGCGCGTAGCCCCAGGCGACGGCGTCGTGGCGGGCGGTGCCGGCGCGCCGCTGCATCAGGCCGCCGACAATCGGGAAGCGCGCCGTGGCCGAGACGTCCAGTGCCGGCACCAGGCGCGCGATTTCGGCGGGGGTCATCAGTTCGGCGTCGACGCCAAGATGGCGCATGGCGTTGCCGCGCCGGGCATAGTCGTCGAGCTGGGCAGGTGTGTGAGCGAGGTTCAGGCAGCCGCGCTGCGAGAACATGACGTTGTAGTTGAGGTCATGGGCCAGGTTCTCCCACAGCTTCATCGAATGCTCGTAAAAGCGCGTGTTGGCCGGCAGGAGATAGTTGGAACGGACCGCCGTGGTGTTGCGGCCGACATTGCCGGAGCCGAGCCAGCCCTTCTCCAGCACCGCGACATTGGTGATGCCGTGCTCCTTGGCGAGATAGTAAGCGGTCGACAGGCCATGGCCGCCGCCGCCGATGACGATCACGTCGTAGGACGCCTTCGGGTCGGGCTTGCGCCAGGCCGGCCTCCAGTCCTTGTTTCCGGTCAGCGCGTTCTTGAGAAGCGAAAAGGCCGAATATTCCGCCATTCTTATTGTCATCCATTTCAGACTTGGCGGCAGACTATAGAGCAGGCCACCGATGCAAAGCCAAGATTGCGCCATCGCTTTTCGACTCCCCGACTTCGATTGGCCGACTTCGAATTGGATTGGCCGACTTCGATTGGCGGGACTTCGAAAAAACGAGCCGCCTGGGGTGACTTGCCCCGTGATATGAGCCTCTTTATCAAGGACGTGCTTCAAAACTGCCGATGCCGCCCGCGAGTCGCCAGAAAAATCATGTTCTTTCGTTTACTCCGCCTGGTCTTGATTCTTGCGCTTGTCGTCTCGGCGCCGCCGTCGTTCGTTGCCATGGCGCAGGCACTCGGGCAGGGCGCCGCCGGGCTGGTCGCAGACCAGCAGAAGGTCATCCAGAGTCTGACGGCCAAAACCGACGATCTCGAGAAGAAGATACAGCAGGACGGCCAAGACGATGCCACCCTCGTGGAAATCCGTCTGCAATTGGAGGATCTGTCGCGGGCGGCGCTCACCAGCGCGCTAGCGTTCCGCTCGCGTCTCGGCGACATCAACGATCGGATTGAGATGCTGGGACCTCCGCCGGCCGCGGGCCAGCCGGCCGAGCCAGACATCGTAACCGGTGAACGCCAGGCCTTGGCTTCCGAAAAAGCCGAGATCAACGCCGTTATTGCCAGCGCGCAGAACCTGTCGATCCGCATCAGCGGGCTGATCGAGAAGATCGGCAACATGCGCAGCGAGCTGTTCCGCAATGTACTTACTAAGCGCTACGTGCTGTCCGATGCGCTTAGCCCTGAAGTCTTTTCCGACGCCAACGCTGAGTTTTCCGGCTTCTATAAGGCGGTGTCGTCGTGGCTGCGCTTCGCCTTCAAGTTCAAGTTCCAGGCCATTCTTGCCGCGACTTTGATGGCGCTCGCATTCGCTGCAGTGCTTTTTATCGGCGGCCGACGCCTGTTCGGCCGCGTCTTCGAAGCGGATCCCTCCGTCGAGGATCCCTCCTATCTCAGCCGCCTGTCGGTGGCGTTCTGGTCGACATTGCTGCCGACGCTGGCGGTCGGCGCTTTCCTTGTCTCGACGATCTTCTTCTTCAATTATTACAACGTTTTACGTGGTGACATCGGCATCTTCCTGAATTCGCTGGTTGCCGTTATCGCGGTGGTGTTCTGCGTCAACCGCCTGACCAACGCAGCGCTCGAACCCCGACTGCCGAACTGGCGTCTGATCCCGGTCGAAACCGGCCCGGCGCGCTGGCTGGTGCGGCTGACGACCGCCATGGCTGTCGTCATCGGCAGCAACAACTTCCTGTCTGTCGTCAACGACAAGATGGGCTCGCCACTGTCGCTGACCATCGCCAGAAGCTTCATCGCCACCATCATCGTCGGCATCATCCTGATCCTTATGGGCCTGTTGAAGCCGTTCAAGGCCCTCGACGGAAGCTGGCGCCCGTGGCCGGCGTGGCTGCGCTACACCGCCGTCGCGCTAGGCCTATTCACCATCGCATCGGCACTGCTCGGCTATATCGGCCTTGCAATTTTCGTCTCGCTGCAGGTCGTGGTCACCGGCACCATCCTGGTCACCGCCTATATCGGCTTCCTGTCGGCGCGGGCGATCGGCGAGGAAGGTGGTTTCGCCAAAACGTCGATCGGGCGCTGGCTAGCGGCCAATTCAAGCTACGAAGAGACCGCCCTCGACCAGCTCGGGCTTGTCGTCAGCGCCGCCATCAACATCATGATCGTGCTGGTGTTCCTGCCGCTGATCCTGTTGATGTGGGGCTTCCAGCCCGGCGACATCCAGGCCTGGGCCTACAAGCTGGCGACCGGCCTCACCATCGGTTCGGTGACGATCTCGGTCATCGGCATTCTCACCGGCGTCGTCGTCTTCATCATCGGCTATTTCCTGACGCGCTGGTTCCAGGGCTGGCTCGACGGCTCGGTAATGGCGCGCGGCCGGGTCGACACCGGCGTGCGCAATTCGATCCGGCTGGCGGTCGGTTATGCCGGCGTCGCGGTCGCGGCACTGGTCGGCATCTCGGCGGCCGGTATCGACCTCTCCAATCTGGCGCTGGTCGCCGGCGCCCTGTCCCTCGGCATCGGTTTCGGCTTGCAGAATGTCGTCTCGAATTTCGTGTCGGGCCTGATCCTGTTGGCCGAGCGGCCGTTCAAGGTCGGCGACTGGATCGTCGCCGGCGACATCAGCGGCACGGTCAAAAAGATCAGCGTGCGCGCCACCGAGATCGAGACGTTCCAACGGCAATCGGTGATCCTGCCCAATTCAAACCTGATCAACAATGCGGTCGGCAACTGGACGCACCGCAACAAGCTCGGCCGCATCGACATCAAGGTCGGCGTTGCCTATGGCAGCGACGTCAAGCACGTGCATGGCGTCCTGTTGGAGATCGCACGCAGCCATCCGCTGGTGCTGAAGAACCCGGAACCCTTTGTGCTGTTTTCCAATTTCGGCCCGGCCGCACTCGAATTCGAGATCCGCGTATTCCTGGCGGATGTTCTTAGTGGCAATATCGTCCAGAACGACATCCGCTTTACCATCTTCGATGTGTTCGCCGACCAGCATATCGAAATTCCGTCGACGCCTCGCGCCGTCGTCGAGACCAAAAAGCACGAGGCGTGGCCGATCGACGACGACAAGATCGAAGTCGAATTCGCCGAGCGGGAACAAGCAAAGGCCCTAGCGGCGGTCGAGGCGAAACGTCTCGCCAAGTCGGGACGCAAGGTACGGAAGCCGGACCCCGACTAGCTGTTTGGAGCTTGCCTTCAAGCCTTCGGAAACCAATTGCGGCATGAATGCGGCATTCAGTTGCCGTTCAGCTTGCATTGCATATAAGCTCACCTGCAAACGGCGAGAATGCCTTGCGAAATGCAACAGAGGCGGTGGCAACACCGATACTGCAAAATGTGGAAGTCTCTCGTCGCCGCCATCGCTTTTCTGGCCGTGGGCGGTTCGGCCCATGCCGCCAGCGCGGTCAATAAGGACGCCGAGACCCGCACGCTGATCGTGACGGAAGGCGGCGGCAAGACCGAGCTGGCGCTGGCCGCCGGCGAAACCGTGGAATTTTGCCCGAGCGGCTGTTTCGTTACCTTGCCGAATGGCGACCTCGAGGCGCTGACCGGTTCGGAAACCATCGAGATCTCGGGCGGCGTCGCCCGCATCAAGTAAGGTCGACGTCATGATTTTCGAAGGCCGGGCAAAATGCCCGGCCTTTGTTTGCTTCCGGTAATAGGCGATGAAGGGATGCACTTTTCTTCGAAGCTGCGCAGAACGGGCTCTAACAGGGTCTTCGTACCGAGCGGGGCGAAGGCGTAGCTCTAACTGCATTCGACGAGCTGGTGGCGCGGGCTTTTTTGGCGATGTCGCAAACAGGCTGCAAGCGCGCCGCCGCGCCGCCCTATAGTCTGCTCGCAATAGCATCTTGGAGTCGCGGGCAATGGCAGGGTTTCCGGAAAAGGCGAAGGTCGTCATCGTCGGGCTGGGCGGCATCGTCGGCGCATCGGTCGCCCATCACCTGATCGAGCGCGGATGGGACGATATTGTCGGCATCGACAAATCGGGCATTCCGACGGATATCGGCTCGACGGCGCACGCTTCCGACTTCTGCTACACGACCAGCCATGATTTCCTGTCGTGCTGGACGACGCTCTATTCCATCGATTTCTACGAAAAGATGGGGCATTACGCGCGCATCGGCGGCCTCGAGGTCGCCCGCGTCGGCGACGACGACCGCATGGCGGAGATCAAGCGCAAGATCGCCTCGGCGAAGGCCTTCGGCACACGCGCCCGCCTGATCGATCCGGCCGAGATCAAGGAAAAATTCCCGCTGATCGAAGAACAGATGGTACAGGGCGGCCTGTGGGATCCCGACGCCGGCCTCGTCATCCCGCGCTCGCAAACGGTCGCCGGCAAGCTGGTCGACCAGGCGGAAGCCTCCGGCAAACTCAGGGCGTTTGCCAATACCTCGGCGAAGTCGCTCGTCATCGAAAACGGCCGCATCAAGGGCGTGGTGACCGACCGCGGCACCATCGAGGCCGACTATGTCGTGGTCTGCACCGGCATCTGGGGACGGCTGATTGCGGAAATGGCGGGCGAGGACCTGCCGGTCATGCCGATCGACCATCCGCTTACCTTCTTCGGTCCGTACACTGAGTTCGCCGGCACCGGCAAGGAGATCGGCTGGCCGCTGCTGCGCGACCAGGGCAACTCGGCTTACATGCGCGACACCGGCGACCCCAAGACCGCCGAAGGCGGGCAGATCGAATGGGGTTATTACGAAGAGACCAATCCCCGCCTTTGCCATCCGCGCGATATTCTCGAGAAAAACGAGGCACGGCTTTCGCCGTCGCAACGCGATCTCGACATGGAGCAGATCCTGGCGCCGCTCGAGCGCGCCATGGAACTGACGCCGATCCTGGGCGAGCTGGGCTACAATGAGAGCCATTCCTTCAACGGCCTGCTGCAGGTGACGGCGGACGGCGGCCCCTCGATGGGCGAAAGCCAGAAGGTGAGGGGCCTCTGGTATGCCGTGGCGATCTGGGTCAAGGACGGCCCCGGCATGGGCAAGCTCATCGCCGACTGGATGACGGACGGCCGCACGGCGATCGACCACCACGCCATCGACTATTCGCGCTTCTATCCGCACCAGACGAAAGAGCAGTTCATCTGGGACCGCTGCACCGAAACCGCGATGAAGGTCTACAACCCGGCTGTCCATCCGCGCGAACCCTTCTCCAAGGCCCGCAATGTCCGCCGTTCGCCCTTCTGGGAGCGCGAGAAGGAACTCGGCGGCTATTTCATGGAGCTCGGCGGCTGGGAGCGCGCCCATGGCTACGCCGCCAACGAGCATCTGCTCGAGAAATACGGCAACCGGGTGCCGGTGCGCCAAAACGAATGGGACAACCGCCACTTCTGGCGCGTCTCGAACGCCGAGCATCTCGCGATGAGCGAGAATTGCGGCATCGTCAACCTCTCGCATTTCGCCATGTACGACGTCGAAGGTCCCGATCATGTCGCGCTGATGGAATGGCTGTGCGCGGCAAAGATCGGCGGCGACGGCAATATCGGCAAGGGCATTTACACCCATTTCCTCGACGAGCAAGGCATGGTGCGCGCCGACCTGACCGTCATCCGCATGGCCGACCGCTGCCGCGTCATCGACGGCGCCGATGCCGGACCGCGCGACTTCCAGTACATGCGCCGGACGGCAGAAGACAAAGGCTTCGACGTTACCGTCACCGACGTGACCGAGAAGTACGTGACCGTCGGCATCTGGGGTCCGAACGCGCGAGCGACATTGAGCAAGTGCGTGGAAAACCCCGACGGGCTGACGCCGGAGAATTTTCCCTTTGCCGCGATCAAGCCCGTCAGGATCGGCGGCAAGGACGTGACCGCCTTCCGCATCTCCTATGTCGGCGAGCAAGGCTGGGAGCTGCACATGCGCTACGAGGACGGCCTGGCCGTCTGGGACGCGCTGCGCTCGACCGGCGTGATGGCCTTTGGCGTCGAGACCTATGCCAACAGCCGCCGCATGGAGAAGAGCCTGCGCCTGCAGAACGCGGATCTGTTGACCGAATACAATCTGCTGGAAGCCGATCTTGCCCGCCCGAAGGTCAAGGAGGCCGATTTCTGCGGCAAGGCAAAGCATCTGGAATATCGCGCCCGGGCGCATCAGCCGGCCATGCTTTGCACGCTTATCATGACCGACAATACCGATTCCGACGGCGTTCCCCGCTATCCGGTCGGCACGATGCCGGTGATGGACCCGCAAACCGGTGAGACGCTGGTCGACGAGCTCGGCCGCCGGTCCTTCACGACCTCGGTGGCCTACGGTCCGACCATCGGCAAGAATATCGCGCTCGCCTACCTGCCCTGGGCTTATTGTCAGGAGGGCCGTAAGCTGAGCGTCGAATATTTCGGCGAGAAATACCCGGTCGAAGTGGCTGCCGTCGGTTACAGGCCGCTCTACGACCCGGAGAACCTCAATCCGCGCAGCTGAGCGTTAGAGACGCGCTCGCAAAAACGTGACTGGAACAGCCGCGCTCTCGGCGGGGCTTTTCTCTTTGTCGATCGACTATTTTCGCTTACCGTGCGGCATGTCTGGTTTTGCCTGTGCAAGACATCTCGTCTCGGGTGCCGCCGCGCTGGCCTCGGTGCTATGGCCGACGGCGATATCCCGAGCTGCCGAACCCGTCGACATCGAACTGGTGCTGGCAGTCGACGTTTCGCTTTCCATGTCGCCCGACGAGCTCGAAATCCAGCGTCACGGCTATGCGGCGGCGCTGACGCATGACGATGTGCTGCAGGCAATCGGCGAAGGCGCTCACGGCAAGATTGCCGTCACCTATGTCGAATGGGCTGGCGCGACCTGGCAGCAGGTCGTCGTTCCGTGGACGGTGATCGCCAATCGTGCCGACGCCGAGCGGCTGGCAGCGCAGCTTTCCGCGCATCCGCCGGCCAGTGCCAGGCGCACCTCTATCTCCGGCGCGCTGGAATTCGCCAGCGATCTCTTTGCCGAAAGCGGCTTCCAGGGCGTCAAGCGGGTGATCGACATTTCGGGCGACGGCCCCAACAACCAGGGCGCACCTGTCGATATCACCCGCGATGCCGTGATCAAGCAGGGCATCACCGTCAACGGCCTGCCGCTGATGACCAGGGGCGGGTTCAGCAGCGCGTACGATGTCAACAATCTCGACCGTTACTACAGCGACTGCGTCATCGGCGGGCCGGGCTCCTTCATGATCCCGGTCAATGACTGGACGCAGTTTCCGGAGGCCATCCGCCGTAAGCTGGTGCTGGAGCTTGCCGGTCCGGCCTCGCCGCAGCGAGCGGCGGAAGAGGCGGCCCATCCGCCATTGGTGCTGGCACAAGACAGCCCCGTCACCGACTGTCTGGTGGGCGAAAAAATGTGGCGCGACCGCAGCTGGATGTACAACAGCCGCTAATGCCGAACTCGCCTGTCCGCGATGACATACCGCAGTGCAGCATATGCTTCATTGACAAGCCTGTGGGCGTCTGTGACACAATTCCCCCATCCGAACACATAAAAGGGGAACCGACATGAATAGGATCGGAATTCTTGCAGCAAGCTTGACGCTTGCCGTTGGATTGTGCGCGCCGGCGATGGCTGCCACATCGGTCAGCATCGGCATCAGTGGATGGACCGGCTTTGCGCCGCTGACGCTCGCCAAGCAAGCCGGCATCTTCGAAAAGCACGGGCTCGACGTCACCTTGAAGAAGGTGCCGCAAGCCAGCCGGCCGCTCGCCATCGCCAGCGGCGACCTGCAATGCGCCGCCACCACGGTCGAGACCTGGCTGGTCTGGAACGCTAACGGCGTGACGACCAAGCAGATATTCCAGCTCGACAAATCCTACGGCGCCGACGGTATCGTCGCCCGCAACGACATCAAGACTGTCGCCGATCTCAAGGGTAAGTCGGTCGCGTCCTCGGCGCCGGGCACGTCGCCCTATTTCATGCTGGCCTGGGTGCTCAACAAGAACGGCATGTCGACCAAGGACGTGACGGTCGTCAACCTGGAGCCGGACGCGGCGGCGCAGGCGTTTCTAGCCGGACAGAACGATGCGGCGGTGACCTATGAGCCGTTCATCTCGGCGGTGCGCGAAAAGTCCGACCAGGGCCATATCCTTGTGACCACTCTCGACTATCCGATGGTGCTCGACACGGTCGGCTGCACGCCGGAGTTCCTCAAGGCCAATCCGGATGCGGCCAAGGCGCTCGCCGACAGCTATTTCGAGGCACTCGACCTGATCAAGAGCGATCCCGCGAAATCCTATGAGACGATGGGCGCCGACGTGAAGCAGTCGGCCAAGGAGTTCGAAGAGTCGGCCAAATACCTGAAATGGGCCGACAAGGCCGAGAACAAGCAGTTCTTCACCAAGGAATTCCAGGACTTTTCCAAGACCGCCGGCGAGCTTCTGCTGCAGATGGGCTTGATCAAGGAAGCGCCCGACGTCTCGACATTGGCCGACACCAGCGCCGTCGCCGACTAACCGGCAGGATTGTCGCCCGGCGGCGGCGCGTGCGCCGCCGCTTTTTCATTCAGTTCAGAGGACGGTCGAAGATGCCGCGCCCCTTGCATCCGGTCTCGCCGGGCATTCGAACCGTGCTCGGCATCTCGTTCTTCGTGCTGTTCGTGGCGTTCTGGGCGTGGATCACGCTTGGCGGCCACGTCAATCGCATTTTCCTTGCCGATCCGCTGTCGATGGTGAGAGACGGCTGGCGGCTGCTGGTCGAGGACCGCTTCTGGCTCGACATCCTCATCACCATCTGGCGGGTCTTCGGCGGGTTTCTGATGGCGGCCATCGTTGCCGTGCCGCTCGGCATCGTGATGGGCGCCTGGAAGCCGGTGGAGGCGTTCCTGGAGCCGTTCGTCTCCTTCGCCCGCTATCTGCCGGCATCGGCCTTCATCCCGCTGCTCATCCTGTGGGCGGGCGTTGGCGAGCTCGAAAAACTGCTGGTGATCTTCGTCGGCTCGGTGTTCCAGATCATCCTGATCATCGCGGTCAAGGTCGGCGGCACACGGCGCGACCTGGTCGAGGCGGCCTACACGCTTGGCTCGTCCGACAACGGCATCGTACGGCGCGTGATCATGCCGGCGAATGCGCCGGAGATTGCAGAGACGCTGCGGCTGGTGCTCGGCTGGGCCTGGACTTACGTCATCGTCGCCGAACTGATCGGCTCGTCGTCGGGCATCGGCTATATGATCATCAACAGCCAATCGCGGCTGGCGACGGGGCAGATCATCTTCGGCATCATCGTCATCGGCCTGATCGGGCTGCTGTCCGATTTCGCCTTCAGGGCGCTCAACCGCTGGCTGTTTCCGTGGAGCCTGGCGTGAGCAAGCTTCTCATCGAAGGCGTCTCGCGCACCTTCGCCGGTGTCGGCGGCGGGCAGCCGGTCAAGGCGCTGATGCCGATCGATCTGGCGGTTGCCGCCAACGACTTCATCACCATCCTGGGGCCATCCGGCTGTGGAAAGTCGACGCTGCTCCGGATCGTCGCCGGCCTCGAAGCGCCGAGTGGGGGACGTGTTCTGCTCGACGGCAGGGTGGTGGACCGGCCGGGTCCAGACCGCGGCATGGTTTTCCAGTCCTATACGCTGTTTCCGTGGCTGACGGTCGCCGAGAACATCGCCTTCGGCCTGCGCGAACGGGGCATGGCAGAGCGCGAGCGCAGCGACATCGTCGCGTCCTATGTCGATCTCGTCGGGCTGAAGGGCTTCGAGAACCATTGGCCGAAGCAACTTTCAGGCGGCATGCAGCAGCGCACCGCGATCGCCAGAGCACTGGCCAACGATCCGGAGATCCTGCTGCTCGACGAGCCATTCGGCGCACTCGACAACCAGACCCGCGGGCTGATGCAGGAACTGCTCCTCGGCATCTGGGAGCGCCGGCAAAAGACGGTGCTATTCGTCACCCACGACATCGAGGAGGCTATCTTCATGGCGTCGCGCGTCGTGATGATGACGGCGCGGCCCGGCCGCATCAAATCGGACGTTGCCGTCGACCTGCCGCATCCGCGCCACTACACGCTGAAGACCAGCCCGGAGTTTTCGGCACTGAAGGCGCGGTTGACGGAAGACATCCGCGTCGAGGCGATGCGCACGGCGCAGATATGGTCGGGTCAGCAAGGCGCCTGAACGGCTCAGAGACTTCGTAAGTCCTTGATAAGCACGTAAAGATGCAGCGGGTCTGTCGGCGATTGCGCGAATCCGTAGCGCTCGTAAAACGTGCGGGCGCCGTCGTTCTTGGCGTGGACGACGACCGCGCGGATACCTGCAATATCGGCCGCCTGCAAACTGCGCAGGACGGCATCGCGCAACAGTCCGCCGCCGACGCCTTTGCCTTGCCAGTCCAGACTGACCGCAAGACGCGCCAGCAGCATTACAGGCACCGGATGGCGTGCGAGACCTTTCGTCAATCGCTCGGGCGCACCCTCATATGCGACTTCACCAACGACCAGGGTATAAAAGCCGATCACGTCTTCGCCAGAGAGACCAATGTAGGTTTGCGAAGCATTGGCTTGCTGGTTTTGGAATGCATAGCGGACGAGAAAGCGATTGAGCGGTTCTTCACCGCAGTCGAACATATCCACCACATGCTTGCGGGCCAGTTTCTCGATCTGGAATTCGCTCACGCCGGATCGCGACGGGAAAAGATGCTTGGTTCATTCAATAGGCGCTTGAGGCGGGGGAGATCACGCGTTGGCGCGTCGAGCGCTGCCATGAACGCGACCCATTTTTCGGCGTCGAGATGGAAGCTGCGCCGGTCGGCTAATGTTTCTTCGGCTCGCGCAAGCGCGCTTTCAAGCACGAAATCGCTGAGCGAACGGCGTTCAGTCGCGGCGGCGCTTGCGAGTGTACGCTTTGCCTGGGGGCTAAGGCGCAAGTCCAGTTTTTCCGATCTGATGGTTCTGGTCGTCATTGGTACCTCTCGATGGAAGGATACCACATTTCGCCAGACAATGTCATGACAATTTTCGGCTGCGCCCGCGAAACGTGCCGGATCAAGCCGCCAGAAGCTGTTTGCGGTCGACGCGTTCTTGTTGCGGCGAGCGGGCATAGAGTTCGCGATAGCATTTGGAGAAATGCGAGGCGGAAACAAAGCCGCAGGCGACCGCCACTTCGACCACCGGCAACGACGACTGGATCAGCAGGTGCCGAGCGCGGTCGAGGCGGATCTCCAGATAGTAACGGGCAGGGGAGCGCCCCATCTCGGTGCGGAACAGGCGCTCGATCTGCCGGCGCGACAGGTCGACATGGTCGGCGATCTCGATCAGCGAGAGCGGCTCGGAGAGATTGGCCTCCATCAGCTCGATAATGGTCAGCACCTTGGAATTCTGTACGCCAAGGCGGGCGCGCAGCGGCAGGCGCTGGCGGTCGGTCGGGCTGCGCACGCGATCGGTCAGCACCTGCTCGCAGACGCGGTTGACGAGGCTTTCGTCGAAATCGTCGCCGATCAGCTTCAGCATCATGTCGAGCGCGGCGGTGCCGCCGGCGCAGGTGTAGATGTTCTGGTCGATCTCGAAGAGATCGGCGAAGACATTGGCCTTGGGGAACGCCTCGGAAAAGCCCGGCAGGTTCTCCCAATGGATGGCGCAGCGCTTGTTGGACAGCAGGCCGGCGGCGGCCAGGATATGCGCGCCGGTGCACAGGCCGCCGACGGCAACGCCGCGATTGTACTCCTCGCGCAGCCAGGCAAAGGCCGATTTGTTCTGATAGCGCTCGACATTGATGCCGCTGCAGACGATGGCCATGTTCGGCCGGTCCGGTCCGGACATTTTCTTGCGCTCTTCCTCCAGCGAGGTGTTGACGGCGCATTCGACGCCGTTCGAGGCCCGAACCGGCTTGCCGTCGATGCTGGCGAGCCGCCAGCGATAGGCTTCATAGCCGAGCATGCGGTTGGCCGAACGCAACGGATCGAGCGCCGTCGCGAAGGCGATCATGGTGAAATCGGGGACCAGGAAGAATACGAACGATCGCCGGATCGGGTGCTTTACGACGTTCACGGGTAGATCCTCACGCTGCAATGGCGCGAACAGGATGTCGCGATCAGCATAGCGACATCAGGAAAAACGTTTCCTGTCAATTGGCTAGATGGCAACGGAAAGACTTTATTTGCGACATCGGTCGCAAATGGGCAATCGCTATGCGGCGAAGGACACGATGTGCCGCCGGATTGACCAAACGAGCCGACGCAGTCTGCGCACACGAAAACGCCGCCTCGGCAAAACCGAGGCGGCGCTGGATCGACTTCGAAGCAGTGCTAGGCTGCTTCCGTCAGGATCGCTGTCTCAGGCGACAAAGCCGAGGCGCGCGGCAGCCATGGCACCGGTCTGGCCAGGCATGGTGTTGGCCAGGCGCTGGCGCTCGAGCGCGGTCGTCAGGTTCATTTCGCGGCGGGCAAAAAGGCGGGCAAAAAGCTTCATGATCATCTCCATTCGATTGCTCAGACGGGTCGCCTTCGCTTGATGGAGTGGGGCAGCTCGTTTGTTGATGATGATATAGGCTTAGGTGAGGGGAAACTAAATCGCAAAAGCGAAGCACTTGATATGAAAAGCGACACGGAATGCGACAAATTTGGGCATTCTGCTCAGGATTTTCGATTATTTACAATGTGTTGATTGCCTGTGCGGGCTGCTATGCGCTTGGCTCATATGCGGCATGCGACGGCGACATGGCTCGGAAAAATCATTTGAATACAAACAAAAAGGCCTGCCGGGCTGATCTGCGCGGCAGGCCTTCAGCTGTTGATACACACGGTTTACTTTGCTCCAGCCCAGGATCCCACACCATGGCGAGTGCCGGCCTTGGCATCGGCAGCTTCGGGCCAGCCGATATCCTTCTGCAGTTCAATCGGCAGCGCGCGGATGGCGCGTTCCGTCTGGTAGCGGGCACGGGCCTCGCTGAACTCGGTCGCGATCCGACCGATGGATGACAGGATAGACATCTCATTCTCCTTCGCGTTGGGCCGGGTTGTCCCGGCGCTTGCAGCGTCAGGCGGTACACCGGGTTTGTTTCAGCTTCATTTCGTGTCGATTGCAGGTCCGTGTCATGATTGTTTCGGGACCACTTCCAATGCGTCCTGCCTTCGATGGAGTTGACTATCCTCCCAAACTGATGTTCAATCAAACGAAATGGAATGATGGTTTGCATCAGAAAAATTGAAGGTTGCTTCCCATGAACGCCCCACTCAATCATCCGCTCCCGCTGCTCGATCTCGACGTTCTGCGCACTTTCGTTGCAATCGCCGAGACCGGCAGTTTCACCACCGCGGCCAATGCGGTCTTCCGCACGCCGTCGGCCGTCTCCATGCAGATCAAGAAGCTGGAGGACATTCTCGGCCGCTCGGTGTTCGCGCGCGACGCCCGTTCGGTGACGCTGACCACCGATGGCGAGATGCTGCTTGGCTATGCGCGCCGGCTGCTGTCGATCAATCGCGAGGTGGTGTCGAAGTTCATCATTCCAGACATTGTCGGGGTGGTGCGGCTCGGCTCGCCGGACGATTACGGCGAACGTGTGCTGCCGCATGTGCTGAAGCGGTTCGCACAATCGCATCCATCAATCGCGGTCGACGTCACCATCGACCAGAGCGTCAATTTGCGCCGGCGCATGGACGACCGGGCGCTCGACATCACGCTGCTAACCAACTCCTACAAGACCAGCGCGATTGGCGCCGAAGTGCTGCTCACAGAGCCGATCGTCTGGGCCGGTGCCAAGGGCGGTTGCGCGCATCTGCGTGAGCCGCTGCCGGTCTCATTGTGGGAAGAGGGCTGTGCCTGGCGGGCAGGGGCATTGGAGGCGCTTGGCCGCGAGGGCCGCAACTACCGTATCGCCTATATGAGCGCACACACGGCCGGCCAGCGCGCCGCGATCATGGCGGATCTTGCGGTCGCGCCGCTGCCGAAATCGTTCCTCGGCAGCGACATGGTCGAGCTCTGCCCGAAGGACGGCATGCCTGACATCGGCACCTACAATCTCGCCATGGTGGTGACGCCGGACGCCAGCGCTCCGGTGAAGGCAGTCGCCGACCACATCCGCGCGACGTTTGAGATGTTCAGGGAAACCGGGAAGTTCTGACCCAAACTACGACCTGAGCGGCGCAACCAGATCGCGAGGGGTTCCGTCCCGATCTTTCTTTTGCAGCGCGAGCTCGCCTGCCTTGGCATGATAGCTGTCGGTTTCGTTGGTCAAGAACGCCACGATGCTGTCCCGCGCGCGCCGCGCCTCCGGCATATCGATCAACGGCCAGACATGGAACATGCCTTGTTCGTGGACGACCTCAATTTCGACGCCGGCCGCGCGCGCCTTTTCCGCGAAGATCAGATTGTCGGGGGTGAGCAGATCGCGTGAACCAGTCAGCAGCAGCGTTTTGGGCAGCACCGACAAGTCGCCGTAAACCGGGCTGATGCGCCAGTCGGTGGGATCTATGCCGGCGCTGTAAAGCCGGATCGCCTCGCGGCCGCCGGCAATGCCCAGCCACGGATCGTTGCGTTCAGCCTCATACATTTCTGGATTTGCAAGTGACACGTCGAGGCCGGGCGAAATCAGCACGTGGCGTGATGGCAAGGGCAGGCCGTCTTGCGCAGCCATCATGGTCAGCACGACGGCCATGTTTCCGCCGGCGGAATCGCCCATGAAGATGATGTCATTCGCCCTGGTTTCGCCGAACATCTGGCGGTAGACGGCGCCGACCATGCCGAACATGGCGTGAAAATCGTGTTCGGGAGCAATGGGATAGATAGGCACGGTGATACCGAACCCGAGCCGGTCGGCCATGTCGGCGATCAGCCGCCAATGATAGGGTGTGATTTCAAAGACGTAAGCGCCGCCGTGCAGGTAGAGAATCCGCCTCCGCTCACCAGCCTGGGGCGCGATCTCGTAGACGGGAAAGCCGTTGATCGTGCGGGTTGTGATTTCCAGGCGTGACCGCAGCGACGCAGGCGGCTGATGGTTTTCCGTCTTGCGCGCATAGGCGATCCAGCGCTGCAGGTTCTCCGGGCTGGAAAACGCCTTCTTGCGACTGTACCTGAGGACGAACGACACGACGTGGCTTTTGAGACTGGGCATGCAGATACACGGACTTCGGCTGAGCCGACTAAGAGAACCCCCGACTATTTCGAAGATTGTGTCGCCACCAAAAAAGTCAAGATTTATGCAATCGTTTGATTTTCGCCGACCTGGGCAGCTCAGCGCCGCGGCAGCAGCGCGGCGCTGAGCCAATTGCTGGGTGCAGCCGGAGCCGCATTGCGGCCCCGGCGAATACCGAGCAGCTTGCATTTGTCGATGAATCATCCGCGCTGCATGCCCCATCCGACCGAAAGCGGCGACACCGGCCAGCCAATGTCCTTCTGGATCTCAGGCGGCAAGCTGTTCAGGATGCGCAGCGACTTGCGGGCTTCGCGTGTTTTCTTGAAGGCCGCACCATAGCGGCCGAGGCTTTCGAACATCGACATCTTGATCTCCTTGGAGCGTTGCGGTGGCCGAAAACTGTTTCTGCCTGCCGTTCGATGCCGGTTAGATGCTCCGCCTATGTATCTGGCGGATTTCACGAAAACGCATTTTCGTTTCCAGATCGGCGCGATTTGGAAACATTTGCATACAAATGAAAATGTAAGGTCTGACGGTCTAGCGGAGGCGAGTCATCCCCGGCCGCGCCGCGCGGCGTGGCCTTCGCGCGAACGCCGCCGCGGGGCAGCATCGCCGGCAACGCCGTCTTCGCTCACCGTCTTGCGCGGCGGCAGTTTCACCGCCGCCGATAGCTTGGGGAACGGGTCGATCTTGTTCGGGAGCGCCATGGCATAAACGAAATGTTCCTGGAATTTCGGCTCCAGCGCCGTCTCGATCTTCTCGATCTTGCTAACGGTTTCCTCGATCTCGCGGCGATAGCCACGGTTCAAGAGCGCCATGCGGGCGCCGGCGCCGGCCGCATTGCCAACGGCCGAGACCTTGTCGAGGTCGCAATCCGGGATCAGGCCCAGCACCATTGCGTATTTCGGATCGATGAACGAGCCGAAGGCGCCGGCGAAGTGGATGCGGTCGACATGATCGGTGTGCTGCTTTTCCATCAAAAGCTTGGTGCCGGCATAAAGGGCCGCCTTGGCAAGCTGGATAGCGCGCACGTCGGTCTGGGTGATGGTGATTTTGGGCCCGCCTTCCTTCAGCACATAGGAGAAGGTTCGGCCGTTGGCTATAACGCGCGGTGAGCGGGCGCTCAGCGACCCGTCGACGACGCCGTCCTCGGAGATGATGCCGGCGAGGTACATCTCGGCGACCACCTCGATGATGCCGGAGCCGCAAATGCCGGTGACGCCGGTCGCCTGCACGCTGTCGAGGAAGCCCGGCTCGTCGGACCAGAGTTCCGAGCCGATCACGCGGTATTTCGGCTCCAGCGTTTCGGGATCGATGCGGACGCGCTCGATGGCACCCGGTGCGGCACGCTGGCCACCGGAGATTTCCGCACCCTCGAAGGCTGGGCCGGTTGGCGAGGAGGCCGCCACGACCCGCTGGCGATTGCCGAGCACGATCTCGGCATTGGTGCCGACATCGACGATCAGCATCATCTCGTCCTGGCGGTGCGGGCCTTCCGACAGCGTCACCGCGGCCGCATCGGCGCCAACATGGCCGGCAATGCAAGGCAGCATGTAAAGCCTGGCGCCCTGGTTGAGCTTCAAGCCGATATCCGATGCCTTGATGTGCACGGCGCCCGAGACGGCTAGCGCGAAGGGAGCGCCGCCGAGCTCGGTCGGATCGATGCCGAGGAACAGATGGTGCATGATAGGATTGCCGACGAAGACGGAATCCAGGATGTCGTTGCGCTGGACGTTGCCTTCGGTGCAGACCTTGTCCACAAGCCCCGAAATGGCCTCGCGCACGGCGACCGTCATGCCTTCGCGGCCGTCCGGGTTCATCATTACGTATGAGACACGGCTCATCAGATCCTCGCCGAAGCGGATCTGTGGATTGGATGTGCCCGACGAGGCGGCGACGCGGCCCGACAGCAACGACACCAGATGCATGGCGATGGTGGTCGAGCCGATATCGCAGGCAAGCCCGTACGCCTCGTTCTTGAGGCCGGGCCACAAAGCGATGACCCGCGCGGTCTCGCTGTCGGTGTCCTTGTGGATGGCGGCGGTCGCGGTCCAGTTGCCTTTGCGCAAAATGCCTTGCACCTGCGGCAACAGATGGAAATCGAAATCCAGGCTCTTGAGGCCCCAGTCCTTCATCAGCGCGATCTTCAGGCGGTCGAGGTCGCCGAGCGGCTTGTGCATGTCGGGTTCTTCGATCTCGACATAGCACATGCGGATTGCTGCATCGCGGGCGATGACCCTGGTGTCGGCATCCTTGCGGATGGTCTGCGCGTTGATGACGGTGTCCTGCGGGACGTCGACGACGAGATCGCCGAGGATCTGCGCCGAGCAGGACAGGCGGCGCCGTTCGGGCAGCCCACGCACGCGCTCGTAGCGCTCTTCCTTGGCGCCCTTGGGCGAGATGTGGTCGTTGGAAGAGACAATCTTGTGCTTGGCGAAATTGCCTTCCTGCACCTCGATCTGGCAACGCCCGCAAGTGGCACGCCCGCCGCACACGCTCTCGACATAGACACCGAGCTGGCGCGCGGCATCCAGCACCGGTGTGCCGACCGGAAACCGCCCGCGCTTGCCCGACGGCATGAACAGCACGAGCGGATCGGTGATGTTGACGGGAGAGTTCATACGTTCCAGACTTTACTTTCTACGCTGCTCGGGTCTTGGCCACGGCAGCGATGCCGCTGTGTTTCGGTTCCTCCCCAGCCCTAGGCCCATATCGTGTCGGCCAAGCCATGTCTCAACCCCGGGCCATCCGCGCTTCGCGGCCGCCGCGCCTGCGTCCGCCATTGCCATTGCCATCGCCCGGCGCGTTGACCTGCGTCCGGGCGGCAACGGCCTGGCCGCCTTCAGCAGGCTTGTAGTCCTTGTAGGTCCTGATCCAGTTGGTGCAGTTCTCGTCGGTGCCGTTCAGCACGTTGGCGCCGCGCACCGCTTCCATTTCCTGCGGCCGCACCGGGTTCATGATCGCCGAGGTCATGCCGGCGCCGATCACCATCGGGATGAAGGCGGCGTTGATGCCGTGACGGTGCGGCAGGCCGAACGAGATGTTGGAGAGGCCGCAGGTGGTGTTGACCTTGAGTTCCTCGCGCAGCCGGCGTAGCAGGGCAAATACCTGGCGGCCGGCATCGCCCAGCGCGCCGATCGGCATGACCAGCGGGTCGACGACCACGTCATGCGCCGGAATACCGAAATCGGCGCAGCGCTGAACGATCTTCTTGGCGACGGCAAAGCGCACATCGGGGTCCATCGAAATACCGGTCTCGTCGTTGGAAATGGCGACGACCGGAACGTTGTATTTCTTGATCAGCGGCAGGATAGCTTCGAGCTTTTCCTCCTCGCCGGTGACAGAATTGACCAGTGGCCGGCCCTTGGCAACCTTCAGCGCCGCTTCGATTGCCGCAGTCACCGAGGAGTCGATCGACAACGGCAGGTCGACCAGGCCTTGCACGATCTCCAGCGTCTGCACCAGCAGCGCCGGCTCGGTGGCGTTGGGATCGACTGCGGTGACGCCGGCATTGACGTCGAGCATGGTCGCCCCACAGGCGGCCTGCTCCAGCGCATCCTTGATGACGGTCTCAAAATTGCCGGCGATCATTTCGGCGGCCAGTTTCTTACGGCCGGTCGGGTTGATGCGCTCACCGATCACGCAGAAGGGCTGATCGAAGCCGATGATGATTTCTCGTGTCGCCGAGGCGACGATGGTCCGGGTCATGAAATCTCTCCACCGTGATATAAAGAGTTCTTTATATCGTTATCTGTTTCTGATCAAGCGAATGCTGACGATTCGCGCCGTCAATGCGCGGTCTTGACCATGTCGACCTGGGTTTCGGTGAGGTCGTCATGCAGTATGTGGTCGAGCCGGTCGGCAACGAGCTGGTCGTCGCGGCGGATTTCGCGCTTCCACGGCCGGCGGCCCTTCAGCACGCCGGATTCGTCGACGATCTCGGCGACATACTCTTCCTGGCGGTAGGCCATCACATGGACACCGGACACACCGGGAATTTCCTTCACCTCATTGATGATGTCGATGCAGAGCTGCTTGCCTTCCTTCTTCTGATCCAGAGCGCCTTCCAGGCGCTTGACGATCTGATCGGGAATGTGAATGCCCGGCACGTTGGAGCGGATCCATTTGGCCGTCTTGGCCGAGGCCAGCGGCCCGACGCCGCACAGGATGAAACATTTTTCGGTATAGCCGAGATCGCGGACCTTCTGCATGTAGGTGCGGAACATCGGTACGTCGAAGCAGTACTGGCTCTGCACGAACTGCGCGCCGGCGGCGATCTTCTTGCCCAGCCGATAGGGCCGGAAATCGATCGGCGGCGCGAACGGGTTGATGGCCGCGCCAAGGAAAAGCTGCGGCGGCGTCGTGAGTTTGCGGCCGGACAGGAATTTGCCGTTGTCGCGCATGATGCGGCAGGTTTCGAGCAGCGACATGCAGTCGAGATCGAACACCGGTTTGGCGCCGGGCTGGTCGCCGGCCTGCACGCCGTCGCCGGTCAGGCACAGCATGTTGGCGACACCCATCGCAGCACCCCCAAGCACGTCGCCCTGGATGGCGATGCGGTTCCGGTCGCGGCAGGCGATCTGCATGATCGGGGCATAGCCCATGCGGGTCAGCAGCGCGCAGATGCCGACCGACGACATGTGGCAGTTGGCGCCGGAAGCGTCGACGGCATTGATGGCGTCGACCCAGCCGTCGAAAATCCTGGCGCGGTTGTAGACGTCTTCCGGATCGGCGCTGTCGGGCGGATTGAGCTCGGTCGTCACTGCGAACTCGCCGCGTCGCAGAACCCGCTCAAGCCGGCCGCGGGAGGTGTGGCCGGGCAGGGGATCGAGCGGCAAATGGATGCCGGCCGGATTCTCGTCTGGCTGGCGGCCGATCATGCCGACGCTCCGGTGTTGGTAGTGTTCTGGGCCGCATTGCGGGCGGCCGCGGCCTGCGCGGTCACCCGCAGCCAGGCGGAAGTTTCGCGCAAGGACTGATCCACCGGCTTCTGCACGTCCAAAATCTTGTCGCCATGCACCATGTTCCGCGAGCCTTCCCAGGCCTTGACCCAGACGCAAGGCATGTCTGGCTCGACCTCGCAATTGCCGTTGGCGCGGACACCGCCGCAAGGGCCGTTGCGCAATTGCTTGGGGCAGTTCATCGGGCACGACATGCCGGTCGAGGATAGGATGCACTGGCCGCACATGCGGCAGTCGAACATGAATCCCTTGACGCGCTTCTCGACGAATTTCACCGGCCCTTCGACACGGCTGTAGCCGATGCCCTTCCATAGCGGGTGGAGAGTCAGGAACATGTCGGCAAACCTGGCGTAGAACCATTCGAGCAGCCGCGAATGCCGCACCGACCAAAGCCGCACCGCAAACGAGCGCTGCACGCGCCGCTGCGGCGACACGTCGGCCGGCTTGTAGTCGGATTTCGGCGCCGCGTTCTTGACGATGGTCGCCTGGGTCACGCCGGCTTGAGCCGTCGTCACCGGCATTGATTGGGGATCAGACATTTTCTTTGCCGCCCGCCTTGACCAGAGCGACCAGCCGCTCACGGTCGTATTTCGCATCAAGTTCCTGAAGGGCTTTCTCGGCCTCGGCTTCAAGATCGTCACCGACCGGGATGGGCTCTGCCTTGCGCCATTCGGCAAGATAGTCGTCGGTGCCGCCGGCGCCGGTGCGCATGGCGCACATGTCGATCGCCTCGGTGAAGCGCAATGGCAGTTCGCGCTTGGCGTTCTGCCGGCCCTTCTTGACGATGACCTGGGCGGGGATGTCGCGCCAGTAGACGACGATAAGATCGGCCATGAATTCCTGCTCCTGTAGAACGCCGCGCGTCCAATCGAACGCATAAACGATGCTCTACCACCTAACTCAGCTGCATCGTGCCCTCCGAAGATCGATTCCGATGTTTTGGGCCGATGCAGTGGTTTCGAGCATTGCCGGAAGCGCTGTTGGGCTGCTTGTTATGGGACGACGCGGGGGCCTTCAAAAGCGACGCAATCGACGGCCGCGGCTGAAAGCGGAGTTTCTTCCAGCACTGGTTAGCCGGCGCGGCCATCGAAGCTGCCGACCAGCTTCCCGTGGAAGCGCAAGTAACCTCGTTCGGTCGTGCGTAGATGCCCCGCGACGATCTCATGGAAGCGCGGCAGGCGGTGGAAGGGAACGGCCGGATAGGAATGGTGCTCCGAATGGTACGGCATGTTCCAAGCGACGAAGCGCACCAGCCTTGTGGTGAAGGTGGTGCGGGTGTTCTCGAGCATGTTGGCGACATGCGGACACAACGCGTGCTCGGCAAGCAGATAGGCCCGTAAGAACGGCTGTCCGACCAGCACCGGCACGATCCAGACACACAACAGCAGCGCCGACTGCGCGGCGAGCGATGCCGCCAGCAACACCGCATAGCCGATCAGGAACAGCCGCGCTTCCGCAACCACCTTGCCGCGACCTTTTTCCGGCACAAAGCCGTCGCGGTTGCGGCCAGCCGCATTGGTTGCGACCACGCGGCCCATGGCGATCCAATAGGGGCCGCCGGACAGATAGCGCAGATATTGGCTGACGGTCTCCGGCTTCGGCGCCATCAGTTCGGGGTCGTTTTCCGGGTCGTGCGTATGGCGGTGATGGGCGAAATGGAAATAGCGGAACCATGCCGGCGGCAGCAGGATCAGGAAGCCGGCCACGGCGGCAACAGCGCGATTGAGCCACGCCGTCCTGAACGCCGTTTCATGGATGGTCTCGTGCAACGGCGTGAAGAAGAAGACGATCAGGATTCCCTGCGGCAAGACGAGAAGCGGCCAGAACGGGATGCGGGCGGCGATCAGCGCGCCCAGCAGGATAACCATCCCGCCATGGACGGCCAGCCGGACAATGCCTGGCCCGTTGAGCCGGGCGGTGAGGTCGCGACGGTCCTCGACCGAAAGGCCGGCGATGATGGTGCGGTGATCTATGTCGCTCATTGTTCGATGTTAGCGGCGGGTGGCTGTCCGGTAAATCGGCGCGTCACCAGACGCCGTTTCTTATCCCGGTCCAGAGATAGAACCAGACCGTCGGATGATACCATTGTTTCGAAGGCAGGCCGGGATCCACCGTGCCGAGCTTGCCGGCCAGCGCATCCCGGACCGCTTCGACGCAGATGTCGCGCGAGAACGCCGCCTGCCGCAACGCGTAGCTTGAAATCGTGTCGCCCGGCTGTGGCTTGCCACGCGCCTGCCGCAGCACGCTGCCAGTGTCGACGCCGTCGTCGACGAGATGCACGGTGGTGCCGAAGTTTTCCGCATCGCCTGAAGCCAGCGCCCAGTAACCGCCGTTCATGCCACGATATTTCGGGGTGATGCCGGCATGGTAGTTGAGGACCGGGCAAGGGATTTTCGCCAGCGTCTGCCGCGACAGCAAGCGGCAGCCGGCGAGCAGCACCACACCCGGCTGGATTTCCGCGATCGCCTGCAGGCATTCCGGCGCGTTGGCCGACGGGACATGGATGATCTTTTGCCCAGGCTTCGGTTCGGTTTGTAGCTTCTGCCCGGCGGCGAGCCGTGCTGCGTGGCCGGCGAAGAAGCGCTTGCCGAGGCGCGTCAGCACCATCGTGGCGAATTGACCGATGGCCGAGGCCCAGCCTTGCCGCCGCGCCCGCCCGAGAAGCAATTGCTTTTTGGATTCAGGAGCTTCGAGGATGACGCTGACCGGGCCGAGTTGATCGGCGACGGCGTTGACGATCGCCCAGATATGCGGGCCGCCTTCGGTGACGACGACGATCGGCCGTTGGTTTGGTTTCGACCGTGCCATACTTCGCGACCCCACAAAGACCTGTTCTTTGCGCGCGAATGCTAGGCTGACCGGGTTAACCCTTGGTGATCGGAGGGCTCAGCGCTTGAATTCGAGGATATCGAGCTTCGATTCGTAATAGGGCGCCGGGAACTCGATGCGCCATTCGCCGGCGCTGTTGCGGAAGGCATAGCCAACCTGATCGCTTTCCCGGCCGCTGCCGTAGGGTTTTGCCGGATCGTCGTTGACGTAGAAGGAACCGAGATAGATCGCGCGTTTCTCGCCATCGTCGAAGAAGCGGCCCTTGGTGCGCTGCGAGCCGGTGATCTTTTCCAGTCTCCAGCCGGAACCGTCATCGCTCACCTTGCATTTGAACCAGCTATAGATGACGAGCGGGCTCAATCCGCCGGCCTTGATGGTGCGGCATTGCCAATTGCCGGTCAGGTCCTGGTCGGAGAAGGAAACCAGCGGCTTTGCCAGCAAGGCGTCGAGCTGCTTGACTTCGGCGGGATCGCCGGCCTTCGCCTCGTCAAGCGCTGCCTTGCGCGTCTCGCCATATTTGTCGAGCCGCGCCTCGTCGGCAGCGGTTATCAGCTTCTGCACCTCGCCATCGGCGAGCGCGGGCAGGGCAAAGCAGAAGACAACTGCTGCGGCAGTGATGAGGCGAACGATCATCGGTGGCGTTTCCCTTTTGACGGCTGGAGCAGCCTGTTTTCTTGTCTGGCGCATACCTTAATGTTTCGCCGCGCTCTGTCATCCGTGCCTGAGCATCGACAGCAGAAACGAGGTGGAAAGAATGCGGATCTTGCTGACGGGATCGTCGGGTTGGCTGGGCAGCGCCTTGGCACCGCGTCTGCGGGCCCTCGACCATCACGTCACCGGCCTCGATCTCGTTCCGTCTTCGGAAACGCCAATCCTCGGCTCAGTCGCCGATCGCGACCTGGTCATGCGGACGGTCGAGGAGAACCGCATCGAGGCCATCATCCATAGCGGCGCGCTGCACAAGCCTGACATCGAACGTCATCGCAACGAGGATTTCGTCGAGACGAATGTGCGCGGCACGCTCAACCTGCTCGATGCGGCAGCAACTTTTGGCGTTCAGCGCTTCATCTTCACGTCGACGACATCGCTGATGATTTCCCAAACCATCCGCACCGGCTTCACCGGCGGGGTACGCAAGGCGGCATGGCTGACGGAAGACATGTCGCCTGAACCGCGCAACATCTACGGCGTCACCAAGCTTTCAGCCGAACACCTCTGCCGGCTCTATCATTTGCTGTTCGGCCTGCCGGTGATCGTGTTGCGCACCGCCCGGTTCTTTCCCGAGGCGGACGACATGGCTCATGTGATCGAACAGTCGGATGCCAACACCAAGGCCAACGAGCTTTTATTTCGCCGGCTGACGGTAGAGGATGCGGCCGACGCCCACATCGCCGCTCTGGAGAAAGCGCCGCAATTGGGCTTCGACACCTTCATCATCTCAGCACCGACGCCGTTTCAGCCCGATGATTGCCGGGCATTGATCGCCGACGCAACGTCGGTCGTCGCGCGCTATTTTCCGGATTATCCGGCACTCTACTTGAAGAAAGGCTGGACGATGTTTTCGTCGATCGACCGCGTCTATGATGCGTCGCGGGCGAGGGACCGGCTGGATTTCGTCTGCAAGACGAGCTTTGCCGATGTGCTCGCTGGGCTCGAAGCTGAAGAAAACGGTGCCTAAAGTGTCAGGCCAGGGCTGAGGCCCCAGCCAGTTCCTTCGTCAGGTCGCCGTAGCCGGTCGAGCGGCGCTCATAGGCGAGGCCGAGCATTTTCGCCGCCTTTTCGGCGACCTTGTCGAGTTCCGGGTCGTTGGTCTGAGCGATATAGATCAGCTTCTCGTAGTTTCCGAAATAGTCCTTGATCAGCTCCGGGTGCTTGTCGAGGCCGAGCGGCTTCATGAAGAAGGCATCGAATTGCCGGCAGAGGAAGTCGGTCATGTAGAACGACATCATGTCGTCATCGGCGACCTTCGCATAGGCATCCATGCCCTGGTAGAAGGCAAAGCAATGCGGCCCGGCCATGCGCTCGACGCCATGCTTCTCGCAGACCCGATCGAGCAAGCCACCCGTGCCGCAATCGGCATAGCCGACGAAGATGTGTGTGTAGCCGTCCGCCCTGGCCTTGGCGATTGCCTTGTCCATGGCCGGCGCGATGCGGTCCGGATAGAAATGGAACTCCGCCGGCAGGCAGGTCAGGTCGAGATGGTCGAGCCCGAGCTGTTCCTTGACCGCCAGAATTTCACGCGCAATCATCCCGCAGGCGATGACGAGCAGCCTGTCGCCTTGATCTGATCGTTGTTTTCGCGCGGTAGTCATGGAACCAGTCTAATCGATCTTCGTTGCTGTCCAGCGAATTTATATGCTGAGGGAGACACCATTCATGAAATTGTTCCGCGTCGCGCCAATTGCTATTCTCGCCTGCGCCTTGGCTGTTTCGGCCTGCGCCAACACGGTGCGCGGCGTCGGCAAGGATCTCAAATCCACTGCGAAGGCGGTTGACGATACAGTCAAGAAACCTTGATCTGCACGATTTCAAACATTTGGGAATAAAAAAGCCGCACTACAAGGCGCGGCTTTTCTCGTCGGTGCCGAATTTGTTGGCTCAAGCCGAAGCGCGGACGTTGTGCTTGCGCTTCATGAAGTCCTTGGCGGTCTCGACCGCCACCGCGGCGTCGCGGCAATAGGCGTCGGCGCCGACGGCTTTGCCGAATTCCTCGTTGAGCGGTGCGCCGCCGACCAGCACGACATAGTCGTCGCGAATGCCCTTTTCCTTCATCGTATCGATGACGACTTTCATGTAAGGCATGGTCGTCGTCAGCAGCGCCGACATGCCGATGATGTCGGGCTGGTGCTTTTCGATGGCATCGAGATATTTTTCGACCGCATTGTTGATGCCGAGGTCGATCACATCGAAGCCGGCGCCTTCCATCATCATGCCGACCAGGTTCTTGCCGATGTCATGGATGTCGCCCTTGACGGTGCCGATCACCATCTTGCCCTGCTTCGGCGCGCCGGTCGCGACAAGCAGCGGACGCAGGATGAACATGCCGGCCTTCATCGCGTTGGCCGACAGCAGCACTTCGGGAACGAACAGGATGCCGTCGCGGAAATCCTCGCCGACGATGCGCATGCCTTCGACCAGAGCCTCCGTCAGCACCTTGTAAGGCGCCCAGCCGCGCTCGAGAAGGATATTGGTGCCTTCCTCGATTTCTTCCTTCAACCCGTCATAAAGATCGTCGTGCATCTGCTGCACCAATTCGTCGTCGGAGAGTTCCGAAAGGATGATCTCGTCGTCGGCCATTTTTTCTCAGGCTCCTTGCCGGCTACAACTATCGCGGCAGCTTAAAAATATCGCGTCAATACCTAACCCGCACGGGCCGGTTGTCCATAGCTGATTTGCGACTTCCCGCAAAACGAAAGCGACCGTAAATCTCTTGGAATTCTTGTCGATTTTGCGACAGGCGTTGGCGCTGGCGGGCCGTTTCGAATAGGGTGCATGGCTACGATCCGGCCAGAGACCGCAATATGCGGCCGCAAACGGATTTCAGGCCGGTACAAGAGCCCGGCCGGAGTAAATCAGGCCAGAACGAAAGCCAGGGAAGAACGATTATGAGTGAGAACGCGCCGGTCGACCAGGAAGCGTCAAACGCACGGCGCGGGCGCGCTGCCAGCGGTGGCGCCGCAGCCCGACGGGCTGCGCGTTCGGGCGGCGGCCCCGGCACACAGCTCACCTATATCAAGCGCAAGATCAACGTCTATGAAGTGCTGGACGAGGAAGGGCTGGCGCTGATCGAAAAGAACACCGACACGGTGCTCGAAGAGATCGGCATCATCTTCCGCGACGACGCCGAGGCGCTGCAGCTGTGGAAAGATGCGGGCGCCGACGTCAAGGGCGAGCGCGTGCATTTCCCCAAGGGCCTCTGCCGCTCGCTGTTGAAGACCGCTCCGTCCGTCTATACCCAACACGCCCGCAATGGCGAGCGCTCGGTGCAGATCGGCGGCAACGCGACAGTGTTCGCGCCGGTCTATGGACCGCCCTTCGTGCGCGATCTCGACGGCGTCAGGCGCTATGCGACGATCGAGGATTTCCGGAATTTCGTGAAACTCGCCTATATGGCGCCGTCGATCCACCATTCCGGCGGCACGGTTTGCGAGCCGGTCGACGTGCCGGTCAACAAGCGCCATCTCGACATGGTCTATAGCCATATCAAATATTCGGACAAGCCGTTCATGGGCTCGGTGACCGCGCCCGAGCGCGCCGAAGATACGGTGGCGATGGCCAAGATCGTGTTTGGTGACGATTTCGTCGAGAACAACACGGTGCTGACCAGCCTGATCAACGCCAACTCGCCGATGGTCTTCGACGAGACCATGCTGGGGGCGCTGAAGGTTTATTCGCGCCATAACCAGGCCTGCATCGTCACGCCGTTCATCCTTGCCGGTGCGATGAGCCCGGTGACGGTCGCCGGCACGCTGACCCAGGTTTTGGCCGAGGTTCTGGCCGGGGCGTCGTTCACACAGCTGATCCGACCGGGTGCGCCGGTGCTGTTCGGCACCTTCGCCTCGTCGATCTCGATGCAGTCGGGCGCGCCGACCTTCGGAACGCCGGAGCCGTCGCTGGTCTCGTATGGCGCCGCACAGCTTGCCCGCAGGCTCGGACTGCCGTTCCGCACCGGCGGTTCGCTCTGTGCTTCAAAAATCCCCGACGCGCAGGCGGCCTACGAGAGCGCCAATACGTTGAACTCGACGATCCTCGCCGGCACCAATTTCGTGCTGCATTCGGCCGGCTGGCTCGAGGGCGGTCTCGCCTCCTGCTACGAAAAGTTCATGATGGATATCGACCAGCTCGGCATGACGCAGAAGTTCTCCGAGGGTGTCGACCTGTCGGAAAACGGCCAGGCGATGGACGCCATCCGCCAGGTCGGCCCGGGCAGCCACTATCTCGGCTGCGATCACACCCAGGCCAATTTCCAGACAGCGTTCTACCGCTCCAATATCGCCGACAACAATTCCTACGAGCAGTGGGTGGCCGAAGGCGAAAAAACCGCGCCGCAGCGCGCCAACGAGCTCGCCCGCCGCTGGCTGGAAAGCTACGAGGCGCCGCATCTCGATCAGGGCATCGACGACGGGCTGAAGGAGTTCATCGCAAAGAAGAAGGCGTCGATGGCCGACGCCTTCACCTGAAAGGAGCCCGAGTCAGGCGGGGCTAAAGTCGCCAACATCATCCACAAGGAAGTCTGGCGGAGTGCCTTCTCCGACCCGGACAAGAAGGGATGATTCTCGAGCGCGGCCTGATCGAAAGCATCGCGGCAGCGCTGGCGCGTGACGGCCTGATCCTTCGCGGCGGCTTCAATTTTACGGACGGGGAGCAAGCACCTTCCGGTCTCTCCGGCGCTGCCGCCAGATCCGTGCTTCTGGTGGGGCAGGCGGGTGCCGCACCTTGGCCGCACTTCCTGCGCTGGCTGGAGAAACAGTCACAGCCGATCGCCGATCCGCTCGACAGATGGTCGCGCGAAGTGATCGGCGCCGTGGCCGAAAGATTCGGGGCACGCGCGGCGTCGCCGTCCGACAGGCCTTATCTGCCGTTCCAGCAATGGGCGATGCGTGCAGAGGGGCTGAAGCCGTCGCCGCTCGGCATTCTCATGCATCCGCAATATGGGCTCTGGCATGCCTATCGCGGCGCGCTGCTGTTCGAAGACGAAATCGCGCTCCAAGAACCCCGCGACGTGATTCACCTTTGCGATACATGTTTGGAAAAACCTTGCCTGAAATCCTGTCCGGTCGAGGCTTATTCTGCGGATGGGTTTGCACATGAAACCTGTCTCGCCCATGTGCGCGGGCAGAACGGCGCGCCTTGCCGGACCGGCGGCTGCCTCGATCGCAACGCCTGTCCTTACGGTGCCGATTATCGCTATCGGGCCGAGGTTCAGGCCTTTCACATGGCAGCATTCGCGCGTCTGTAGGATCGCCGAATGCCGCACGAAATCTTGAAGCAGATCGCCTCATTACAGCTTGCCGCGACGGTCGCCGCGGGTATCTATCGCACGTCAGATCGACGGAGCGGATGATGACCACGCAAGCGATGCAGATCAAGACAAGCGACGGCATTGCCAAGGCTCGGCTGTTCCGTTCGGCGGCCCCGGCCAAAGCGGCGATCATCCTCTACATGGACGTTTTCGGTCCGCGACCGGCGCTTGATCAGATGGCGGAGCGGCTTACTGGCGAGGGCTATGCGGTGCTTGTGCCGGACCTCTTTTACCGCAATGCGCCCTACGGTCCGTTCGACCCCAAGACTGCGTTCGGCGACGAGAGGAGCAAGGCCGCCATCACAGGTCTCCTGGGCGGCACGACCCAGGAGATGACGATCCGCGACAGCGGCGCGTTCCTCGATGCACTTGCTGCGCAAGGCCTGGCCGGGCCGGTAGGCATTGTCGGCTACTGCATGGGCGGAGCGCGGGCACTGAACGCGGCGGCCAGCTATCCCGACCGCATCGCCGCCGCGGCCAGTTTTCACGGCGGCAATCTGGCTGGTGACGCAGCCGACAGTCCGCACCGGAAGGCCGCCTCGCTCAAGGCAAGGGTCTATATCGGCACTGCCGGTGTGGACCGCAGCTTTCCGCCGGAGCAATCGGCGCGGCTGGCCGAAACACTGCGCGCCGCCGAGGTCGATCATGTCATAGAGAACTATGCCGGCATGGCGCATGGCTGGTGCATGCCGGACCATAGTGCCTTCGATGCAGCCGGCGCCGAACGCCACGGGAGGCGGCTGACGATGCTGTTTGCGGAGACGCTCGGCCAAGGCGCGCCAACCATTACGACGTGACTGCCCGCCAAAAAATTCTTTCCATCGCCCCAAGGAACCGCCATTAGCCTTCGTCCAACAGGCAAATGATGGCGATGATGCTGGACGAAAGCGAAGCCTCCGACGCCGAACTGATCGGGCGGGCGAAGGGCGGAGACCGGGGTGCTTTCGGCAAGTTGCTCGAAAGGCACTATGGTTTCATCTATCGCGCCGCCTATCGTTGGTGCGGGAAAAAGGCCGACGCCGAAGATATCGCCCAGGAAGTCTGCGTCCGGCTCGGCCGCGCGATCCGCGACTATCACGGCAGCGGTGCCTTCACGACGTGGCTCTACACCATGACGCTGAATGCGGCGCGCGACATGATGCGCAAGACCGCCCGCGACACTGCCAAGACCGAGGCCTATGGTGCCTATGCGCTGATTTCGGGGGAAATCTCGGTAGAGCCGGAGGACCCAGCCGAGGCGCTCTGGTCAGCGGTGCGCAAGCTGCCGGACAAGCAGCGCGATGCGGTGCTGCTGGTTTATGGCGAGGGGCTGAGCCACGCCGCCGCCGCCGAGGCGATGGCAATCTCGGAGGCAACGGTTTCCTGGCACATCCATGAAGCGAAGAAACGGTTGAAGACGCTAATGCGTTCAGCCGGGGAAGTGTGACCATGGTCGACGACAATCAACTGAACAGGCTGCGCGACATCGCAGCACCGGCGCCCGGCGCGGATGCAAAGGCGCGTGCCCTCCAGGCCGCGCTGCGCGCCTATGACATGGAAGAAAAAACTTTGCCGGCCGCCCAAGGATCGGTGAGCGGGCTTCGTCTCACAGAGGGAGCACAAAGGCTCTGGAGCGAAATCATGCAAAAGAAACTCTTCGCCACGCCGGCTATTGCCGGGCTCGTTGCCCTGCCGATCGCCGGCTATGCCACCATCTACATGTTGGGGGAATCCAAATTCGGCGGGCCCAAATTCGGCGGGGACGATAAGATCACCGAAACGCTGGCTGACAAGCCGGCGACCGTCAAACCGCCGGTCGTGGCCGACGCGGACAAGCAGAAGAAGGCGGACGCCGACAGTGAAAGCCGCGACACCGGCGAGGCGCTTGTGGCACCGACATCGCCGCCGAAAGCGGAATCGACCGCAGTCGGCGGGTTGACGCAGCAAGACGTGCTCAGCCACAACGCACCCGAACCGGCGCAGAGTGGCGAGCTTGCGTTGAATGGCGGCGCAAGCTCCGCGGCTCCGGCCGTCGATGGCGGTGCGCGGGTCGGACGCATGCCTGGCACGGTCGCCGAGTCCAAGCTGATGGGACAGCAGCCCGCCGCTGCGCCGGCCGACCAGATGCTGCCGCAAGAGGAAAACCGCGACCGCGTCGAGGATTTCAAGACCAATCCGGTGCACGCCGCACTCGAAGATCCGGTCTCGACGTTCTCTATCGACGTCGACACCGCTTCCTATTCCTTCGTCCGGCGCTCGTTGAAGGAAGGTTTTATCCCGCAGGCCGATACGGTGCGCGTCGAGGAGATGGTCAACTACTTCCCCTATGACTGGAAAGGCCCGGACTCCGCCTCGACGCCGTTCAACTCGACTGTCAGCGTCATGCCGACGCCGTGGAACGAGCATACCAAGCTGATGCACGTCGCCATCAAGGGTTTCGACGTGAAGCCGGCCGAGCAGCCCAAGGCCAATCTGGTCTTCCTGATCGATGTGTCGGGCTCGATGAACGAGCAGGACAAGCTGCCGCTCCTGCAGTCGGCCTTCCGGCTGCTGGTCAACAAGCTGAGACCTGACGACACCGTCTCGATCGTCACTTATGCGGGCGATGCCGGTACCGTGCTTGAGCCCACCAAAGCTTCGGAAAAGGACAAGATCCTCGCTGCCATCGACAATCTGACATCCGGCGGCTCGACGGCAGGCGAGGCCGGCATCAAGGAAGCCTACAGGCTGGCGCAGAAATCTTTCGTCAAGGACGGCATCAATCGGGTGATGCTCGCCACCGATGGCGACTTCAATGTCGGCCAGACCGACGACGACGACCTGAAGCGGCTGATCGAAAAGGAGCGCAAGACAGGCGTATTCCTGTCGGTGTTCGGCTTCGGCCGCGACAATCTGAACGACCAGATGATGCAGACCGTCGCCCAGAACGGCAATGGCACTGCTGCCTATATCGATACGTTGGCTGAGGCCGAGAAGGTGCTGGTCGAGGATGCCTCCTCGACACTGTTCACCATCGCCAAGGACGTGAAGATCCAGGTCGAGTTCAATCCGAACAAGGTCTCGGAGTACCGGCTGATCGGCTACGAAACCCGCGCCTTGAACCGCGAGGATTTCAACAATGACCGGGTCGATGCCGGCGAGATCGGCTCAGGTCATTCGGTTACCGCGATCTACGAGATCACGCCTAAGGGCAGCGGCGGCGAACAGATCGACCAGCTGCGCTATGGCCAGGCCTCGGTCAACAATGGCGGTGTCGCCAATGCCGACGAATATGCCTTCGTCAAGATCCGCTACAAGCTGCCGAACGAGGACACTTCGAAGCTGATCACCACGCCGGTGACGTCAGCCAACGAGGTGGCGTCGTTCGACCAGGCCAGCACCGACCAGCGTTTCTCCGTTGCGGTCGCTGCCTTCGGCCAGAAGCTGCGCGACGAGGATGCGACCGCGAAGTTCGGCTACGACAAGATCATGGAGATTGCCACCGCCGCCAGAGGAGCCGACCCGTTTGGATACCGGTCCGAGTTCCTCTCGCTTGTGCGCCTTGCCTCGGCGCTCGGCGGTAACCGGTAGTGGCAATGACGGCCGGTTTCTTTCAGATGGGATCGTTCTGATAGGGGGAGCCGGCCTACGGGCGGGTGAGGCAGGCCGGCGAGGGAAACCTTGCCGGCCTTTTTTTCGCGGCCGCACAGCTTCGCGCGGAGCGCGTCACAGACGAAAGCGTCAGGCGCGTCCGCGGCGCCGCTCGCGGCGGGCTTCGCTGGTCTCGGCGACGTTGACCGTCGCCTGCTTATTACGCATCGGGCCGATGCGTTCGACGATCTGCTCGATGGTCGGGCGATCCGACTTGGTGTGCGCATCGAGCGCCTTGCGCATGGCGGCAAGGTGCTGGAACGAGGTGCCGCAGCAGCCGCCGACGATTTTGGCGCCGGCATCCACGGCGAGGCGCACATAGTCGGCCATCAGCTCGGGTGTGCCGGAATAATAGATCTCGGCGCCGCGAAATTCGGGAATGCCGCAATTGCCCTTGACGATCACCGTTGCTTCCGGCTTCGCCTCGGTCATGTCGAGCAGCGAGGCGAGAATGTCGGAGGCGCCGACACCGCAATTGGCGCCGACCCCGAGCGGTGTCTGCGACAGGCCATCGACGACGCCGTGGATGTCCTTCGGCAGCAGTCCCATCATGGTGCGGCCGGCGGTGTCGAAGGAGCCGGTATAGGTATACGGCAAGCCAACGCGGATGGCAGCTTCGGCGGCGGCGCGGATTTCGTCAGGCGCCGACATGGTTTCGATCCAAGCGACTTCGGCGCCACCGGCCTTCAGCCCCTCGATCTGCTCGGCAAAGGCCTCGACCGCCTCGTCATAAGTCATGGCGCCGAGCGGCACCAGCAGCTCGCCGGTCGGGCCGACGGAGCCGGCCACGATCACCTTGCGGCCAGCCTTTTTTGCAACGGCGCTTGCGATCTCGGCGGCGCGCTTGTTCAGCGCGTAAACCCGGTCCTGCGCATGGTGCAGCTTCAACCGGTGACGAGTGCCGCCAAAAGAGTTGGTCAGGATGATGTCGGCGCCGGCATCGACAAAGTTCTGGTGCAGGCTGGTGATGGTGTCGGGCGCGGTCTCGTTCAAGAGCTCGGGAGCCTCGCCGGCCTCAAGGCCCATGGCGAACAGATTGGTGCCGGTGGCGCCGTCGGCGAGCAGGACGCCCTTTTCGGCAAGCAGAGCGTCGATCGGATTGGTCATGGTGGAATACGCCTTCCCGGAAGAATAAGTGAGATAAGGATATAAAGAATTCTTTATGTGCCGTCAATGTCGGCGCGGAGAGCAACCGGTCAAAATCGCATCTCCGCCAGCTTTCGTGTGAAGCTGGCCGCCTCATGCGCGTTGACGTCCGCGGCACGGATCAGATTGTCGAAATGGCTGGTTAGGATGCGGATCGGCTGGGTGGCGTTCAGCACCAGATACATGTCGCCGACGTAAATGGCGGCGCGATAGGGCCCGAAGATGGTGTAGGGGATCGAATAGCGCATCCGCCCGTCATAGAGAAACAGGCGGAAGGTTGGATAGAGGTCGTCGAGCAGCGTCGCCATATGCAGGAGTTGCTGGTGGCGGTCGGCCTCCGGAAAGCGGTCCCAAACGCCCAGCCCGCGCGCGAAGATCTCCAGCGTGTGGCGCGGCATACAGACTTCCATGTCGGTTTCGGGCCGTCGGTTGTAGTCGATGCGGTACTGCGTTTCGCCGGCCTGTGCCTCGCGGCTCTTGTTGGCGATGACGGCTTCGTAGTCGACAAGCGCCTCGGTGCGCAGAAGATCGGGAATGCCGGCCGGCACGTAGCGGATTTTCGTTCCCGCCGCCTCGGCATGCCAGCGAGCCAGCAGCGTACGGTCGAAGCCGTCCGGCGCCTCCTCGATCTCAAGGCTCTCGCGGATTTCACCGGTGACGCCCTCGTCGTGGCTGAGGCCGAGCAGCCAGTCGAGCGAGACTTTGAATTCGGCGGCGATGTTGAGCAGCGTTTCGGCGCGGGGAAGGCGGGTCGAGGCGCCGGAGAGCAGCTGTGACAGCGCCGAACGGTCGATGCCAACCGCGGTGGCGAAGGCTGATTGGTTCAAATCGGACCTTGTCAAGAGCATTTTCAGGCGCTCGCGAAAGATCGTCGACAGGTCGCGCTTGTCCAAACCTCTACTCTCCCTGACGTGAGCAAAATTTTGCGCCGAAGCGGTCTACCTGGCGTTTCGAGCGCAAATGAATCTACGAGCTTGTTTACAATAGATAACATCTGCAGCTGAAAATGCGCAATCGCAACAGTTTGTGCGCTTTATCGCGTTGCAGCGGTGCAACGCTCCTGACACAATGCTGTCAGGAATCAAACGGGTTCCGGCGACTGGAAGGCAGTGGTCGATAGCATGACGAGCATGGGCAACAGGCGACATGGCGCAGCGGCCATCGAATGGCCGACCGTATTTCTCGCACTTCTATGCTACGGCGGTTGGCTTGCTGCCGGCTTTCTGCTCTGGCCGTCCTACCCGCTGCTGGCACTCGTCTTTCTGACCCTGATTGCGGCACTGCAATCCTCGCTGATGCACGAGGCCTTGCACGGCCACCCAACCCGGAACGCGCGGCTCAACGAAGCCTTTGTGTTCCTGCCGATTGGCCTTGTCTGGCCGTTTCGCCGGTTCAAGACCATTCACCTGCGCCACCACGCAGACGAGCGCCTGACCGATCCGCTCGACGATCCCGAAAGCTATTACCAGGCGCTCTGGCAGCACGAGGAGCTGCCGTCGGCGATGAAATTCCTGCTGAAGGTCAACAACACGATGATCGGGCGATTGGTGCTCGGTCCGTGGCTTTCCTGCATCGGCTTTTTCATTGACGACGCCAGGCAGGTTGCCGCGGGCGACAAGGTCGTCCGCAAGGCCTGGCTGCTGCACGCGATCGGCCTCGCCATCGTGCTACCTATCGTGCAGTTCGGCTTCGGCATGCCGTTATGGCTCTACGTTCTGGTGCCGGTGTGGCTTGGGCAGTCGCTGATTTCGATCCGCACCTACGCCGAGCACCAATGGTCGGAACATCCGGAAGGCCGCACGATCATCGTCGAGCGCTCGCCGCTGTCCTTCCTGTTCCTCAACAACAATCTGCATTTCGTCCATCACAAGACCCCGACGGTGGCCTGGTACAGGCTGCCGAAACTGTTTCGCGACCGCCGCGACGAGTGGCTGCGGATGAACAATGGCTACGCCTATCCGAACTATTTCGCGCTGCTCAGGGCCTATGCCTTCAAGGCGAAGGAGCCGGTCGTCCATCCCGTACTGCGGCGCATGCCGGAACCGGGCCGTGCATTCAAGCCGCGCGTCAGGGCACGCAGCCTCAATGGACTTGGCAGCGCGCCGGTACCCGCAGAGCCGCCGAAAGAGTGAATTTTGCGTTGTTGCAGGCGGTTCCGCGCGGACGACGCTTTCCTGAACTTGTCAATTTCCCGCATAACGGTCAAATCCCCGGCATGAGCGAATTCATTGCGGCTTTGCCGATGTACGACTGGCCGGAAGCGCGGGACGAGGTCGACGCGCAATGGGCGCGGCTGCGCGATCTTTTCAGACAAAAAGGCATCGATGCGCCGGAGACGATCATCCGCCGCAATGGCGATTTGCCTCCAGTGCCTGGCGGTATCCGCGACGATCAGGGGAAACTCATTGCGCCAGATCCGGTGACATTGCCGCCGGACGAGCTGGATTTTCACCGGCTCTGGCTGCACCCGGCGCTGCTCTTTGCGCAAACCTGCTGGGGACCGATGGAACTCGGCCTGTCGCAGCGTGTCCAGCTCGTCGGCCAGCCGCGCTACGACGCCTTCGAGGGTGGAGAGGGCGAACTCTATTCGAGCGCTATCGTCATGAGGGCGGGCGAGGCACCGCCGGTAAGGTCGCCGGCCGACGGCGGCGCCGTCATTCCGCTTGATCTGCTACGCGGCAAACGTTTCACCTTCAACAGCCTCGATTCCATGTCGGGCATCGTCGCGCCAGCCCGCGACTTGCAAGCATTGGGCGAGAGTTTGGATATCTTTTCCGGGCTGAGCGAAAGCTGTGGGCACCGTGCTTCGATCGTCGCCGTTGCCGAGGGCAGGGCGGATGTGGCGGCGATCGACTGCGAGAGCTGGGCGCTGGCGCAGCGTTTCGAGCCTGCGGCGCAGAAGGTGACGGTCGTCGGCTGGACAAGGCGGCTTAAAGGCTTGCCGTTCATCACGGCCAGGACGACGCCGGAAACGATCGTCGCCACGATGCGCGAGGCGATCGCGGCGCTCACATAATGCGCGTCGCGTTCGGTCCGCCTCATGCGAGCGCTTTAAATTCCTGTTTTTTGCATGTCATTATCACAAAACCGCTGCACACCTTTGCGTGACATGCATTAGGTCGCTCAGCCGCCAAGCAGCCGATTGTCGAGCGGGTAGGTCGAAAGCTTCTCATTGCCGGTCTCGGTGATCAGGATCTGTTCCTCGATCTTGACGCCTTCGTAGCCGCCAAGCCGACCGATATAGCTCTCGACGCACAGCACCATGCCAGGTTCGAGCACGCCGTCGGGTGTGTCGTCGGTCCAGTCGCTAGCATGCGGCAAAGTCGGGTATTCGTCGGCAAGGCCGACGCCGTGATAGAGCACCCCGTAACGGGCCGGGAAGCAATCTCCCGGCGGCACTGACGAGCGCTCGACGAGGCCGCGAAACGATACGCCCGGCCGCATCAGCTCCGTGTTGTAGGCGATCTGGTCGGCGGCGATGCGGAACAGGTCGCGCTGCTCCTGCGACGGCGGCGCGTCACCGCAAAGCCAGGTGCGCGAAAGGTCGGCGCAGAAGCCGTAAGGACCGATCAGGTCGGTATCGAAAGCGACGAGCTCGCCGGCCTCGATCATCCGCGACGAGCACTCCTGGAACCATGGATTGGTGCGCGGACCTGACGACAGGAGCCGGGTTTCGATCCATTCGCCGCCGCGCGCGATGTTGCCGCGATGGAGTTCGGCCCACAATTCGTTCTCGGAGAGGCCAGGCCTCAGCGCCTGCTCCATCTCGCCCATCGCCGCCTCGCAAGCGACGATCGCCCGGCGCATGGCAAGGATCTCGTCGGGTGATTTTATCAGCCGCGCATTCTCCATCACCGCCTCGCCATTGCCGGTCGAGATGCCGAGACGGGCGAGCTCTTCGATGCCCTCGCGATTGATGTGGTCGACTGCGATGCGGCGATTGCCGCCGCCGTGTTCCAACACCAGCTCGGCGATGCCAGCTGCCCAGCGGCGGACTTTTTGACCGGTCAGCTCACCGCTATAGAGGTAAGCCCACGACACCGCCGGCCGCACCTCGTCGACGACGCCGGAATGGTCGGAAAGGTGCTCGCAGGAGAAATAGTCGAACAGCACCACCGGGCCATCGGTGGCGACGAAACAATGCCTGGTCCGATTGTGTGAGACCCAGAGCTGCATGTTGGTCGCATCGGTGGCGTAGCGGATGTTGACCGGATCGTAGAGCAAGGCTCCCGCATAATCGCGGCGCTTCAGCTCGGCGCGGATGCGCTCGAGCCGGTATCGGCGCATAGCGGGCAGGTTAGGAGCAGCAATGCCCGCCGCCTGCCATTCGGCTTCCGCCAGCGCTCCATAGCCCAGCGCATGCTGGTTGAGTTCAGCGGCCTTCAGCCGCGATTTTTTGCGCAGCACATCGTTCGAGCCGTCCGGCTCGAACGGCATGATCTTGCGATGATGACGGGGCCGGTCAGTCGGGTTCCTGTCCACCCTCGGCTCCTCCGCTAACGCCTTCCTTGGGCGCCGTGGCTCCTCCGACCGCCATTCTCTTCAATCTTACATAGGCGCCGGGCCGGACGGACTTGTCGGTGCCACGCAACAGCGGAACCATCATTTGCCGCGGCTGGCCGTCCGGTTCGTAGCCGGCCGCTTTGAGCTGCTCCAAAATGACCGGCCGCGGATCGTCGCGGTCAAGCCAGACGAGTACGGCCGGCTCCTGCATCAGCATTTCGAAATTAGGCACTTCCTGGTCAAGTGCGACCAGTTTTTCGTCGACCAACCGCAGGTTTCCGACCCATGCACCATCAGATATTGCGGTTTTGACCGGTCCGTCCGCAGTCAATTGGCGATAGAGGGCGGGGTAATCCACGCGGATCATCCGCGACAGGCCACTGGTCCCGTTTATCTGGACGTACCAGGTGGCGGGCGCGAGCAGCACTGCGATGATCGCTCCAGCCGCGATCACCAGGAGCTGCGCATTCCTGCCCCGCGGCGCCAGCCGTTCCATAGTGGCGACGATGGCCGGCGGCAACAGGAACAGGACGGGCAGCAGCCAGCGGTCCTTGACCACCGTCACGCCGGTGGCCAGCACAAGTATTGCCAGCATGGCCAAGCCGAGCGCCAAGGTACGCCACAACAGAATTTCCCGGGCCGGACCTTTCGGATGCCGCTCGGAGAAACGGAATTTCGCCAGCCCGAAAGCCAGCGCGGAAACGAGCACCGGCAAGACCGCGAAATTGAAGGTGCCCATGACAAATTTGCCGGCGCCGACAAAGGCCGCCGCCATGCGCCCCTGTTGTGCATCTATTCCGAACTTCTCGCCTCTCGACAATAAATCCGCGGGATGCATGAGGCTCCAATAGGTGGTTGGTGCCAGCACCAATATCGCGACCGCTATGCTGATGGCGAACTTCGGATCAAGGATCGCGCTGCGCCATTCGCGCAGCGACAGCACCGCCGCAACAAGGGCGACCACCAGGAAGACATCATTATACTTGGCAAGAATTGCCGCCGCCGTGGCTAGGCCAAACGCCGCATAGGCGATCATGCTTCGGCGCTCGAGAAGATAGGCCATGGCGAGCAGGAGCAGCGAGCAGAAGCCGACGACGGCGACGGAATGCGACAAGGCGCGCTGCGATTCCCAGACGATCTGCGGGATCGTAAACAGGGCGAACATGGCCGCCGCCGCCGTCGCTTTGGTGTAGCCGAACCGCCGCATGGCGGCGAACACGCTGCAGGCGGCGAGGAACAGCACGGAGTATTTGACGAGCTTCAGCGTGAAGATACTGGTGCCGAAAACATGCGCGGCCAGCCAATTGATCCAGGTGTAGAGGGGTGGTTGAGAGCCGCCATATCCAGCCCAGAGATACGGAACGTAGATCAGCTGCTCCGCATCATCGATGCCGACGCCGGTTCCCGCCCAGGAGCTCAGCAGGGACAGTATGATGGTCTGCAAGGCGAAGTATGCCGCGACCATGACGATCGCCGCCGGGAACGGGCCGATCCGTCCCTCGGCCAGCCACTCGGCCCATCTCAGATTGTACTTCAATGAAATCTCATCGCCCTTGCCAGCAGAGTGTTGCCGGCTGCGCTAGCATGAAGAGTATGCTTCGCACAATGCGACCGGCTGGCTGCGCCTACGTCCTCATCTTTTCGCCGCTCGGGTCGAAGGGCGGCTCGACATTGATGCGTGCCGGCCGCCGGTGTCCAAGAATTTCGACTTCGAACAGCCCGGCGCTCTCGTTCTCGGCAAGCGCTGCCGGTACATAGCCTTGCGCCATCGACTTCTCGACATAATGCGCATAGCCGCCGGAGGTGACCCAGCCGACCACGCGCCAGTCGCCGTCGACAATGCCGCGCACGGCAGACGCGCCTTCGGCGGCGTTCGAGCCGCGCACTTCGTTACCGCCCGCGTCGAAGCGTGGCGCGCCATAGCCATGCGGCTTTTCCACGGTGCCGTAATCCTTGCCGCCGACCTTGGCCCAGATCGGCTCGTCGCCCATGACGTCCGCATCCGCTGCATCGACGACAAAGGAAACGCGGCGCAGCTTCGGCCCCGCCGCCTGTTCCCTGGCTGCTGCCTCACGGCCGATGAAATCGTTCTTCTCCAGCTTGATAAAGCGGTCCATCGAGCCCTCGAACGGTCCGTAGATCGGACGTAGCTCGCGGAACCAGGTCGGGAAGTTCTTCTCAAGGCGCATAGAGAGCAAAGCCCGCATGCCGAAATCGATCAGGCCAAACTCTTCGCCAGCCTCCTTGATCGCCTTGTAGACCAGACGCTGGTAGGCAGGCGCCATCCAGATCTCATAGCCGAGGTCGCCGGTGTAGGTGATCCGGTTGACCATGCAAGGCGCGCCGCCGACCGCCATCTCGCGGAAATCCATGAAACGGAAGGCCTTGGTCGAGATGTCGACATCGACCAGTTTCTGCAGCAGGTCGCGCGATTTCGGCCCGGCGATCGAGAGACCGACCAGCGTCTGGTCGAAGCGGTGGATGCGGATGCTTCCATCCTTTGGCAGATGCTTCTCGAACCAGCGCATGTGGTATTTTTGCGCTGCCGAAGAACCCCAGATCATGAAGCGTTCTTCCCCAGCCCTTGGGTCCGCCTTGGCGATGGTGAAGTCGCCGATCAGTCTGCCGAACTCGTTCAGCATCGGCGTCAGCACGATGCGGCCGGTCTTCGGCATGCGATTGGTCATCAGCCGGTTGAGAAAGTCCTCAGCCCCTGGTCCGGAGACTTCGTATTTGGCGAAGTTTGCGATCTCTGTGACGCCGACACTCTCCCGGGTGGCCCGCACTTCCTCACCGATCGGGCCAAAATCGTTGGAACGGTGGAAGGACACGACGTCCTTCGGCTCCGAACCTTTCGGCGCGAACCAGAGCGGGGTTTCGAGACCCCAGCTATCGCCCATGACGGCATTGTTGGCGATCATCGTGTCGTAAAGCGGGGTCGTCTGCGCTGGTCTTGCCGCCGGCAATTCCTCGTTGGGAAAGCGGATCGAGAACCGGCGTGAATAATTTTCGCGCACCTTTGCGTTCGTATAGCGCAGCGTTGCCCATTCGCCGAAGCGCGCAACGTCCATGCCCCAGACGTCGAAGCCGGGGTCGCCATGGACCATCCAGTTCGACAGCGCCAGGCCGACGCCGCCGCCCTGGCTGAAGCCGGCCATGACGGCGCAGGCGCACCAGAAATTGGTCAGGCCCTGCACCGGGCCAACCAGCGGGTTCCCGTCGAGCGCGAAGGTGAAGGGGCCGTTGATGATCTGCTTGATGCCGGCCTTTTCGATGCCGGGGAAATGCTTGAAGCCGATCTCGAGCGACGGCGCGATGCGGTCGATGTCGGGCTGCAGCAGTTCGTGGCCGAAATCCCACGGCGTGTTGACCGGCGACCACGGCTTGCAGGCTTTTTCATAGGTGCCGAGCAGGATGCCGTTGCGCTCCTGGCGGGTATAGATCTCGCCCTTGAAGTCCAGCACGCCGATCATTTCGCGGCCAGTCGACTTGTTGAATTCCTCGACCTCCGGCATCGGCTCGGTCAGGAGATACATGTGCTCCATGGCCAGCACCGGCAATTCGACGCCGACCATGCGGCCGATCTCGCGCGCCCACAGGCCGCCGCAGTTGACGACATGCTCGGCTTTGACCGTGCCTTGCTCGGTGACGACGTTCCAGGTGCCATCGACCTCCTGCGTCAGTTCGACGACGCGGTTGCGCAGCACGATCTCGGCGCCCAGCCTCCTGGCCGCCTTGGCATAGGCGTGTGTGGTGCCGGAAGGATCGAGATGGCCCTCGACTGGATCCCACATGGCGCCGACGAAATTCGTCTCGTCCATCAGCGGGAACATCGCCTTGGCTTCGGACGGCGTGATCAGTTCGGTGTCCATTCCGAGATAGCGGCCCTTGGCGTGGGCGAGCCGCAGGAAGTCCATGCGCTCGGGCGTGTCGGCCATCATCACGCCGCCGGTCAGGTGCAGCGAGCAGGATTGGCCGGAAATCTCCTCGATCTCCTTGTAAAGCTGCACCGTATAGGCCTGCAGCTTGGCGACGTTGGGATCTCCGTTCAGCGTATGGAAGCCGCCCGCTGCATGCCAGGACGAGCCGGAGGTGAGCTCCGAACGCTCGATCAGCATGATGTCGGTCCAGCCAGCCTTGGCAAGATGATAGAGCACCGAGCAGCCAACGACCCCGCCGCCGATGACAACCGCTTTTGCATGAGATTTCATGAAGATAGTTCCGTTTTTGAAGAGATTGAATCGAGTGAGCGGGGCGCGAAAACAAAGCGAAGATCGGATACGGCGATGTTTCCGGCCAGCCTGCCATCAAGACGAAGTGGGGGTCGACTGTTCATCAAACCAATGATCAAAAATCGGTCGGCGCGCCGCCTTCAGCCCGGCGCTTGTCGACGAAGGCGTTGAGCTCCTCGCGGATTGCCTGATCCATGTAAGGCTCTTCATAGGACGCCAGCCGTTCCTTCCAGATGCGATTGGCCTTTTCGAGCGCGGTCGGCGATCCGGCCTCCGCCCAACTCTCGAAATTGCGCCAGTCGGAAATGATTGGCGCGTAAAACGCGGTTTTGTAGCGGTCCTGCGTGTGCTGGGTGCCGAAGAAATGGCCGCCGGGGCCGACCGACTGGATGGCGTCGAAACCGAGCGCTTCCTCGGAAAGATCGAGCGGCGTCAGGAACTCGGCGACCATCTGCAACAGGTCTATATCGAGGATGGTCTTTTCGTAGGAGCAGCGCAGGCCGCCTTCGAGCCAGCCGGCCGCATGCATCATCAGATTGCCGCCACCCTGGATGGCGCCCCACAGCGAAAACACGCTTTCATAGGCGGCTTGCGCATCGACCGTGTTAGCGGCGCAGGTGTTTGAGGTGCGGTAGGGGATGTTGTAGCGGCGGGCGAGCTGGCCGCCGACCAGCTGCGCCTTCATATATTCCGGCGTGCCGAAGGCCGGCGCGCCGGACTTCATGTCGACATTCGAGGTGAAGCCGCCGTAGCCGACAGGCGCGCCCTTGCGCACCATCTGCGCAAAGGCGATGCCGGACAGCGCCTCGGCATTTTGTTGCACCAGCGCGCCGGCAATCGTCACCGGCGCCATGGCGCCGGACAGGGTGAACGGCGTCACGATGACCACCTGACCCTTGCTCGACATCTGGATAATGCCTTCCATCATCGGCAGGTCGAGCTTGAGCGGTGAATTGGTGTTGATGATGGTGAATACCGACGGCTCTGCGAGCAACTGCTCATGGCTGATGCCGCGCGCGATCCTGGTGATCTCGATGCCGTCGACGTTGCGTTCCTTGCCGAGCGAATAGATGTGGAACATCTTGTCGGTCAGCGTGGCGAGGTCACGGATGCATTCGAGGTGGCGTACGGACGGATGGATGTCGATCGGCTCGACCGGATAGCCGCCCGTGCAGTTCAATATGTTGTGCATCTGCGCAAGCTTGAGGAAGTTGCGGTAGTCCTGCTGGTTGCCTGGCCGGCGGCCGCGGTCGACGTCTGAGCAATTGGGTGCCGACGCCATCATCGAGATGATCAGATTATCGCCGCCGAAGCGTACATTGTGCGCCGGATTGCGGGCGTGGATGGTGAATTCCGGCGGGCAATGGGCAACCAGTTCCAGGATCATGTCGCTGTCGAAGCGCACCCGCTCGCTGCCTTCGCGGACATCGGCGCCATGCGCCTTCATGATGCGCCGGGCTTCGTCATGCAGCACGTCGACGCCGATTTCCCTGAGCACGCGCAGAGAGGCGAGATGGATGGATTCCAGCTCGTCGTCGGAAACCAGCCGGGTCGGTGCCAGCGGGTTCTTCAACTGCCGAAACGGCGGCTGCTCGAACGCCGCCGATCCGCCGGCACGCTTCCCCGCGCGGCCGCCGCGACGGACGCGGTCGTTTGCCAGTGCCGGTTCGGCGGGCTGAAGGGCGGCGGTCATGATAGTCCTCGTACGCTGCGGCAATGCGGCGGCATAATGGACTGTCGGCCGTCCGGCCATTGCGGAGGCGGCGACCACTAGGACGAGGGAAGCGACATGCCCTGGGGGCAGCCGGCGGGATCGCCAGCCTCTTGATCGCGTTCCGGCTGGCGCAAGCGGTTTTCGTTGCCGGTGCTTACCGCGACGGAACCGAAACGCTAATCCTCCATCATGGACCGGGCGGAACAAAGCAGCGGCGAAATAGGGCAATGGGCGGCGATCACCGGCGTGATCGCCACCGTCTCGGTGTTCGCCATCGCGCAAGGGCTGAGCTATCCGCTGTTGAGCTTCATCCTGCAGCGCCAGGGCGTCTCGCCGGCGATGATCGGCCTGTCGGCGGCAATGACGCCGATCGGCTTCATCGTCTCTTCGCCGCTGGTTCCGGCGCTGGCGCGGCGTTTCGGGGCAGGGCGCACCGCGCTTACTTGCGCGGCACTTTCCGCGCTGGTGCTGGCGCTGATCGGCTGGACGCAAAATGTCTATCTGTGGTTTCCGCTGCGCTTTTTGATCGGCGCCGTCACCAACCCGCTCTACGTGCTGAGCGAAGTCTGGGTGATCGCACTGGCGCCGCCGGCACGCCGCGGCCGCGTCATGGGCATCTATTCGACGATCATTTCGGCGGGCTTTGCGGCGGGGCCGCTGTGCCTGCTTGCCGTCGGCACCGAGGGATGGCCGCCGTTTCTGGTCGGCATCGGCGCATTCCTGTTTTGCGGCGCCTGCCTGGCCTCTGTGCTGGCACGGCTGCCGAGGGTCGACGAGAGCGGACACCGGGTTTCGGTGCTGGGGTTCGTGCCGCAGGCTTGGCTGTTGTTATCGGCGGTGATCGTGGCCGCCGGTTTTGAACAGGCGGTGCTCGCCTTGCTGCCGGTCTATGGAACGCATTACGGCATCGCCGAAGCGCGCATGTCGGCGCTGCTTTCAGTGATGATCGCCGGCAATATCGCTATGCAGGTGCCGCTCGGCTTGCTGGCGGAGCGGCTGACGGCGCGGCTGGTGCGGTTCATCTGTGTTTCGGTGACGGTGCTCGGATGCGTGCTGCTGCCGGTTCTCATCGAGACGCCGCTGATATGGCCGTGCGTCTTCATCTGGGGCGCGGTTTCCTACGGCATTTACACGATGTCGATCATCGAACTCGGCGAGCGGTTCACCGGCTCGGCACTGGTCGCCGGCAACGCCGCCTTCTCGCTGATGTGGGGCGTCGGCGGCATCGCCGTGCCGCCGCTGGCGGGCAGCGCCATGGATGTTGTTGGCGCCGGCGGCCTGCCAATGACGCTCGGTGCCATTTGCCTGGCGCTGGCGACTACAACCGTCATGCGGCGGCGGATGGTGTGAGATTCCGACCGGATGCTGAGATCCTCAATTGTCTTGCCGCCTGAAGACCGCCCAGAGGTCACAGTCGGCGTGGCGTTCTTCGGGATGCGTCTTGTGCAGCAATTCCTGAATCTCAACGGCGCGATCAAAGTCGTCTATCAGCCCAACGCAGGATAGCTCTTCGTTGGCGAAGACGTCGGGGAAACCACCGCAATTGGTCAATGCGCTGATGTCGACGTTCTTGTCGAGCAGATCATAGCCGATGAAGGTGAACTCGTCCCAAGCGAATGAGCGCAGATCCGCCGAAGGACTTCGGATTACGCCAAGGATGTTAAGGTTGCTCGTATCGGTCAATTGCGAACGCAAAAACTCCAGATCCACGAAGAAATCCAGCATGAAATCTTCGTTCACGATGTAGGGCCAGTAGCTATCCTTTATCTCCCCAAGTGCGGTCGGGCACAGCATGCCGTCGAGAGAGACGACCTCTGTCAATTGGGTGAGGCCCGACCACTCCATGTATTTGTCCCATCCCGTGCCATGGGATGGATCAAACTTCTCAGTCGCAATGTACAGACGTTGCATGAGGTTCCTCGCAGTCCATGCAGAGAGCCTTGTCATGGCAATCTCCGACCATTCGTATTTACGTGTTCCGGTTGAATGTCGGTAGCGCCATGCCGATGTTTGTGGCACCGAGCCTGACGAATTTTTGGAGACCGCATGACCAAGCCGATCACTCAAAAGCAGCCAGGTTCAGCCGGCGAGACAAAAGACCCCTTTCTCTGGCTGGAGGACAGACGAGGCAAGCAGGCCCTCGACTGGGTGCATCGCCAAAATGCGATCACGGTCGGGGAGCTGCAGGGTGATCCGTCCTATCGGACGTCGTTCGAGACGGCGCTCGACCTGATGACGGCCGAGGATAACATCGCCGTCGGGGCCGCTATCAACGGCTATGTCTATAATTTCTGGCAGGACCGGACGAACGTACTCGGCCTCTGGCGGCGCACCACGGTCGCCTCCTACAAGACCGACAAGCCGGAATGGCAGACGATCATCGACTTCGACAGTCTGGCGGCGAAAGAGGGGGTGAAATGGGTGTTCAGCGGCGCCAGCCGACTTTACCCCGACTTCAGCCGCTGCCTGCTCAGCCTGTCGCCGGATGGCGGCGATGCCAGCGAGATGCGCGAATTCGATATCGAAAGCAGATCGTTCGTCGATGGCGGCTTTCGCGCTCCTGCCTCGAAATCGAGCTTTAGCTGGCTGGACGAGGATACAGTCATCGTTTCCGCCGCCTTCGAGGAGGACGACAAGACCCAGTCCGGTTATCCGCGCGTGGTCAAGCTTTGGCGGCGCGGCGCGCCACTGGAAGCGGCGATGCCGATCTTCGAGGCGCTGAAGCAGGATCTTGCCGCCGGCGGGTCCGTCGAATTCGACGGCGACAAGCGTCATGTCTTCCTCGTCCGGACCATCGACTTCTTCGCCTCGCACAGTTTCCTGCGGCTGCCTTCCGGCGAAAACAGGCGGATCCCGTTGCCGGACGACGCCACCGATACAGCGCTGTTCAAGGGCCAGTTCGTCTTCGGCGTGCGTACCCCATGGACGGCGCCGGACGGCACGCTGTGCAAGCCCGACGGGCTCTATTCACTCGATTTCGAGCGCTGGATCGAAACCGGGCTATTCGGATCCCTCGATACCGTGCTCGAGCCGGCGCACCGTGTCTCGATCGCCGGTATTGCCCGCACGCAGGACCGGCTGTTCATCAATTTGATGGACAATGTGCGCGGCAAGGTCGTTGCCGGCGCGCGCAGCGACAGCGGCTGGGAGTTCAAGCCCGTGGCGTTGCCCGAAAACGGCAATGTCGGCATCAGCCATGCCGAGCATTTCGGTTCCAGCGTCTCCTTTTCCTTCACCGATTTCCTGACGCCGAGCTCGATCATCTGGTCGGACGACAATGCGGCGACGCTGGCAGCGGTGAAATCGCAGCCGGCGCGCTTCGATGCGTCGTCCCTGGTCTCCGAACAGTTCGAGGCACGCTCGAAGGATGGCACGATGATCCCTTATTTCGTCGTCAGGCGGCGCGACTTGCATGGACCCGTGCCGACATTGCTTTACGGCTACGGCGGCTTCGAAGTGCCGCTGCTGCCCGGCTATGCCGGCGTGCGCGGCAGGCTGTGGCTGGAGAAGGGCAATGCCTATGTGCAGGCCAACATCCGCGGCGGTGGCGAGTTCGGCCCGAACTGGCATCAGGCGGCGCTCAAGGCCAATCGCCAGAATGCCTTCGACGATTTCGCCGCCGTGGCGCAAGATCTGGTCAAACGCGGCATCGCCACACCGGCCACGCTGGGCATCCAGGGCGGATCGAATGGTGGCTTGCTGACCGGCGTCTCGCTGACCCAGCACCCGGAATTGTTCGGCGCGGTGATCATCGACGTGCCGCTGCTCGATATGCTGCGCTACACCGAACTGCCGCCCGGCGCGTCATGGATGGCCGAGTATGGCGATCCGGCGAAACCGGAAGAGGCTTCCTGGCTCGCCGCCTATTCGCCCTACCAGCATGTAGACACGGATGCAGCCTATCCGCCGGTGTTGCTGACGACCTCGACCGCCGACGATCGTGTCCATCCCGGGCATGCCCGCAAGATGGCGGCACGGCTGCAGGCGGCCGGCCACGGCAAGACGCTGTTCTTCGAGGAGACCGAGGGCGGCCATGGTGGACGCGGCGATCGGCGGCCGCAGGCCACACAGGCGGCGATGAAGTACGTCTTCCTGCAACGGGCCCTGACTGGCACCAATTGACCGGCGTCGCTTGACCGGCACGGCTTGAACTGAGGGCTCGAGGCAGCCTAAGGTGCATGCATGGCTCGGCTGGCGAAATCGGGTTGCGCATTTGGGGTCGCGGTGACGCCGTCGTCGCGCACGCTTCGCGCCGAGCTGTTGCGGCTGTGCGCCCGCATCGGCTATTCGCCGCCCGCTGTCCTCTGACGAATCCGCCCCGGCGCGAAAGCAGCCGGATTGGTTCAAGAGGAAAGACCAGATATGACCTACCAGAATTATTCGCTGAAGCAGCTTCAGCAGATCGATGCCGCGCATCACCTTCATCCGTTCACCGACCACAAAGAGATGCGCGAGACCGGCTCGCGGATCATCACCCACGCCAACGGGCCGTTCATCTACGATGCCGAAGGGACGGAAATCCTCGACGGCATGGCCGGGCTGTGGTGCGTCAATGTCGGCTATGGCCGCGACGAGCTGGCCGACGCCGCCTACGCCCAGATGAAGGAATTGCCCTACTACAACTCCTTCTTCAAATGCTCGACGCCGACGCCGGTTCTGCTGTCGAAAAAGCTGGCGGAGATCGCGCCAAGGCACATCAACCAGGTGTTCTACGGCTCGTCCGGTTCGGAGGCCAACGACACGGCGCTGCGTCTGGTCCGTCACTATTGGGTGCTGGAAGGCAGGCCCGAGAAGAACCGCATCATCTCGCGCAAGATGGGCTACCACGGCTCGACCATCGCCGGCGCCTCGCTCGGCGGCATGGATTTGATGCACAAGCAGCTCGGCGGCGCCGTGCCCAACATCGTCCATGTAATGATGCCCTATGCCTATGAGCTGGCACTGCCCGGCGAAAGCGACCATGATTTCGGCCTGCGCGCGGCAAAGGCCGTCGAGGACGCCATACTCGAAGCCGGCGCCGACAAAGTGGCCGCCTTTATCGGCGAGCCGGTGATGGGGGCGGGCGGGGTGAAGATCCCGCCGATGAGCTATTGGCCGGAGGTGCAGCGCATCTGCCGCAAATACGATGTCCTGCTGATGCTGGACGAGGTCATCACCGGCTATGGCCGCACCGGCGAGTGGTTCGCGGCACAAGCCTTCGATGTCGAGCCCGACACCATCACCACGGCCAAGGCGCTGACCTCCGGCTATCAGCCACTGTCGGCGCTGCTGGTCGGCGACCGCATCGCGGCGACGCTGGTCGAAAAGGGCGGCGAATTCTATCACGGCTACACCTATGCCGGGCACCCGGTGGCCTGCGCGGTGGCGCTGAAGAACCTCGAGATCATCGAGCGCGAGGGTCTGGTCGAGCGCGTCAGGAACGACACCGGGCCTTACTTCGCCAGGGCTTTGCAGGAACGTCTCGGCGGGCACGACCTGGTCGGCGAGGTGCGCTCGTTCGGGCTGATGGGAGCGATCGAGATCGTCAAGGACAAGGCAACCAAGGAGCGCTTCCTGCCGGCCGGCAGCGCGGCGGTGATGGTTCGCGACCACGCGGTTGCGCAAGGGATGATGCTGCGCGCCACCGGCGACACGATGATCCTGTCACCGCCGCTGATCTGGACGCGCGAGACGATCGACATGGCCTGCGACCGCATCGCGAGGGCGCTCGACCTGGCCGAAGCAGATTTGCGCAAGCGGTAAGATGGAACGATCGCCGGGCGTCCGGTAATCGGGCGCCCGGAGTTTGAATGCCGCTTTATGGCGAAGAGTTCGCCAGGCGAGGCTGTTGGCGGTATCGACGACCACGCGTGATCACTGGCCCGCCTTGACACCGATGACGTGCCCCTTCGCGTCAGTGACCAACCTCCCTTTCGATTGGTCCAAGATCACAACTATGTTGCCGAAAGGATCGCGGACACGGGCGCACCGTCCGACCGCGATCTCGAATGGCGGTTGCACAGTCTCACCGCCGGCGGCCAAGAATTCCTCAAACGCGTTGTCCACGCTATCGACCAGAGACGTGTTCTGTCGACTTCAACAAGTGATCCGAAAGGCCGATGGTTCCTCGGTTTGGATTCGGCTGTGGACGGAATGTTGCCATTCGTCTCGTCGATGGAAACGAGCAGCAGTAAAGGTCTCGTTAGGGTGGCGGGCGGATCGTCCTAGCGATCTGCTCTGTATCCATGTTTCCCGGTCCGGTTGCTAGTCGACAGACACGTGCTTTAAGATGGCTGCTTGAAGCGCCGATCGGCCCGTTGCCCGAACGGCTGGTCCGGGAGGGCGCAATGGCCCAGCAAGAGCAGTGGCAGCTGGAAGGCAGCGCTGCGGAACTCTACGAGCGCTATCTGGTCCCGGCAATCACAGCCCAGTGGGCTGCCGACCTTTTGGATCGTGCTGCGCCTCAATCTGGTGAGCGGATTCTGGACGTAGCTTGCGGCACCGGCGTGGTGGCACGCTCGGCGGCCGAGCGTATGGGAAATGGGCAGGTCGTCGGCCTCGACATCAACACGGGCATGCTTGCCGTTGCTCGCTCGCTCCCGAGAGGTGCTGGACCGCGTATCGACTGGCACGAGGGAAGCGCGCTCGAAATGCCGTTTCCTGACTCCACCTTTGATTTGGTTCTTTGCCAGCTCGGACTGCAGTTTTTTCCGGACCGATCGAGTGCGCTACGTGAGATGTTCCGGGTTCTGGTGCCTGACGGCCGACTGGTCTTAAACGTTTTCAGCGCTATCGAGCACACTCCCGCGGCAAAGGCGTTGGCGGATGCCTTGGATCGACACCTCGGTCCGGGCGCTTCGGCAACGAAACGGTCCGAGCATTCACTCGCCGATGCGGACGAGCTTTACCGATTGGTGGCCGGGGCGGGATTTCGTCAGGTGACCATCCACACGACGACACAGAACATCCGGTTCCCCTCGTCAAAGCAATATGTGCGATTACAGCTGGCAGCGACTCCGCAGGCTGGGCTGGTCAGCGGAATGGAGGCCGGACATCGGGACGCCGTCATCGCAGCGATCACGGCTGATCTCAGTTCTTCGCTGGCAATCTATTCAACTGGAGGGGAGCTGATATTCCCCCAAGAGGCTCACGTCTTACTCGCACGCAAGTAGCGCAGCTGACGCGTCGGTCGTCAACGTAGGTCAGGACCGCCGCCACGAGGCCGACGATCATCTGGAGTCGCGCCAGGGCGATCGCCTTGTCCTTGAAGAATGCGAAACGCAAAAACCGCGCTCCATCGGAACGCGGCTTTGCCAGATACGCATGGCGCTTCGCCAACAATACACTTGCGAAACTTACGGCGAAACTTACGGGCTCCGGTACGCGAGACCTGATCCGGAGCGCCGGGCGGATGTCCGCCTCGCAATCCGTTTTAAACGCACATCGTTACTGCAGGGTTAGCAAGAGCTTAAGCAAACCTAAATTTGCCGACTTTCCGCTTTGGGCAGATCGAAAACTACGAAATTGGAGCTTACGCCGGGTCACCGCGCAGGAAATTGATGATGCCGGAAAAGTCGGCGCCGGCATTTCCCTGTGCGTTGAACAACGCATAGAGCTGGGCTGCCTCGGCGCCGAGCGGCGTTGCCGCACCGACGCTCTGTGCGGCCTCCTGCGACAGTTTCAAATCCTTCAGCATCAGCGCCGCTGCGAACCCAGGCTTATAGCCATTGTTGGCGGGCGATGTCGGCACCGGGCCGGGCACCGGGCAGTAGGTGGTCAGCGACCAGCACTGGCCGGACGAGGTCGAGGCGACGTCGAACAGCGCCTGGTGCGACAGGCCAAGCTTTTCCGCCAGCACGAAGGCCTCGGCAACACCGATCATCGAAATGCCCAAAATCATGTTGTTGCAGATCTTCGCCGCCTGTCCGGCGCCGTCGTCGCCGCAATGAACGATGCGGCCGGCCATCGGCTTGAGGATTGGTTCGGCCTTGGCGAAGGCGTCCTTCGAACCGCCGGCCATGAAGGTCAGCGTGCCGGCCGCCGCACCGCCGGTGCCGCCGGAAACCGGCGCGTCGATCGTCAGCAACCCGTGCTTGGCGGCGATGGCATGGGCCTTTCGGGCCGACTCGACGTCGATGGTGGAGGAATCGATGAACAGCGCGCCTTTTTTCGCCTTGGCCGCGATGTCTGCGTAAACCGACAGGACATGCTTGCCCGCCGGCAGCATGGTGATGACCGCATCGGCATCCTTCACCGCTGCAACGGCATTGGCCATGATGACGACGCCGTGTTCTCTGGCGATGACGAGGTTTTCCGGCACCAGGTCGAAGCCGTGCACGGCATACCCGGCCTTGACCAGATTGGCGGCCATCGGATTGCCCATATTGCCGAGGCCGATGAAGGCGATGGTGGTCATAATGGCGCTCCGTGGTTTAGTAGGCAGTAGGCAGTAGGCAGTAGGCGACCTATTCGGGCGCAAGTTTGCTAATAAGTTGGCGAAGCATTTTTCCGATGCCCTCGGTTGCTAAAAGCACGTGATAAGCTTGATCATGCGTAGCAAGGCCAATGCGTTCACCGATCTGGAGGTGCGTCTCGAACTCCTTCAGCGACCCCTGCGCTATCCTGAGAAATTGCTGATAGGAGCCTCTGTTGTCTCGGCCATAACCTTCCGCGATGTTTGCAGGAATAGAGGTTGCCGAGCTGCGGATTTGGCTGGTCAACCCATACAATTCCTCTTTTGGCCATGCCTTGGTCAGGGAGTAGGTTGTGACGGCCAGATCCATCGCCTGCTGCCATACGATAAGATCCTTATACGAATTGATCTTGCCGGTCATCTTTCTGCCTACTGCCTACTGCCTTAACGTCCGATCAGCGCGCGTGCGATGATGACGCGCATGATTTCGTTGGTGCCTTCGAGGATTTGGTGGACGCGCAGGTCGCGAACCAGCTTCTCGATGCCGTAATCGTGCAGATAGCCGTAGCCGCCATGCAGTTGCAGGGCGTCGTTGGCGACGTTGAAGCCGGTATCGGTGACGAAGCGCTTGGCCATTGCCGACCATTTCGAGGCATCCGGCGCCTTGCAGTCGAGCTTCGAGGCGGCGGTGTAGAGGAAGATGCGCGCTGCCTGCAGTTCGGTCTCCATGTCGGCGAGTTTGAACTGCAGCGCCTGGAACTCGTTGATCTTCGAGCCGAAAGCCTTGCGCTCGGCGGTGTAGGTGAGCGCCTTGTCGAGCGCCGATTGCGCGCCGCCGAGCGAGCAGGCGGCGATGTTCAGCCGGCCGCCGTCGAGCCCGGCCATGGCGATGCCGAAACCGGCGCCTTCAGCCGACAAAAGATTTTCGGCCGGCACCTTGCAATCCTCGAAGACGACCTGGCGGGTCGACTGCATGTGCCAGCCCATCTTGTGCTCGTTGGCGCCGAAGGACAGGCCGGGCGCGTCCTTCGGCACGACGAAGGTGGAAATGCCCTTCGGTCCGTCGGCGCCGGTGCGCGCCATGACGATGTAGATGTCGCTGTCGCCAGCACCCGAGATGAACTGTTTGGCGCCATTTAGCACATAGTCACTGCCGCTTTTGACCGCGCGCGTCTTCAGCGCCGCCGCATCCGAGCCCGAGCCCGGCTCGGTCAGGCAGTAGCTGGCCAGCCATTCCATCGAGGTCAGCTTCGGCAGGAAGCGGCGGCGCTGCTCGTCGCTGCCGAAGCGGTCGATCATCGATGCCGCCATGTTGTGGATCGAGATGAAGGCGGAAAACGCCGGATCGGCACGCGAAAGCGCCTCGAATATCAACACGGCGTCGAGCCGGCCGAGCCCTGAGCCGCCGACATCGTCGCGGACATAGATGCCGCCAAGGCCGAGCGGGCCTGTCTCGCGGATCACATCGGCGGGGAAATATTTGTTGCGATCCCAGTCGAGTGCGTTCGGCGCCACACGGTCGGCGGCGAAGGCCTCGGCCATCTCCTGGATGGCGCGCTGGTCCTCGTTGAGTTCGAACTGGCTGGTGCCCGCATCGACAGCGGCATCCATGGCGTGCTCCCTGATGTTTCCGGCCTGCTGGCCTGTCGTTTTTGGCTTTGCGCGCCGTCCAATCTAGACCAATGATGCCGCCGCGCAACCCGACCGTCTCGATCTAACTATCTGCGCAGCCGCTGTGCGCGAATGCGCTTTGGAGCAAAGTGTGACGACAAATTTCGACGAACTGCTTGGACGCTTCCAGGCCTATCTCCAGACGTTCGACGATGCGCTGGTGCGCGATGCCGTGGCCCGGATCGGCTGGGCCATGCCGGCGCGTCGGCTCGAGCCGCATCCGATCGCTTGCCTGCACCAGCTCGACCGCATCGTCGAACTCGTTCCCGCTGCCGCCAAGCCGTTGGCGCGGCTGGTTGCGGAGCGTCGTGGCGATCTGCACTGGGGCCAGACCTATGGCGAGGCGGATTTCGGCAGGATTTTCATGGAGAATTATGGCTGGCTGGAGGTGTTCGGCACACGCGGCCATTTCGTCAATGAAGAGGTCGCGGGCGGTCTGCTGATCCTTGGACCCGACATCGTCTACCCCGATCACCACCACGTCGCGGAGGAGATCTACATCCCGCTGACCGGCGGCACCGAATGGCGCATGGGCGATGGCGGTTTTCGCCTTCGAGCGGCGGGCGAGGTGATCCACCATGCCTCTGACGTCAGCCACGCCATGCGCACCGGCAAGGAGCCGCTGCTGGCGCTCTATCTCTGGCGCGGCGGCCCGTTGGCAGCCAAGTCGACGATCACCGCAACCGTTGCGCAGGGCAGGGGCTGACATGGCCAAGGCGATCATGCTGCAGGGCACGGGTTCGGATGTCGGCAAGACGGTGCTCGTCGCCGGGCTGTGCCGCGCGGCTAGGAACCGTGGGCTGAAAGTGCGGCCGTTCAAGCCGCAGAACATGTCGAACAACGCGGCCGTCGCCGATATTCCAGGCGTTTCAGGCGGCGGTGAGATCGGCCGCGCCCAATGGCTGCAGGCGATCGCCTGCGGCGTGCCGCCGACCATCCACATGAACCCGGTGCTGCTCAAGCCGCAAACCGATATCGGCGCTCAAGTCGTCGTGCAGGGCAAGGTGTTCGGCGAGGCGCGGGCGCGCGACTACCAGGCGCTGAAGGGCCGGCTTATGGATGCCGTGCTGGACTCCTGGGCAAAGGTCGGCGAGGGCGCCGATCTGGTCATCGTCGAGGGCGCGGGATCGCCGGCCGAGATCAATCTCAGGAGCCGCGACATTGCCAATATGGGCTTCGCGACGCGCGCCGGCGTGCCGGTGATCCTGGTCGGCGATATCGATCGCGGCGGCGTCATCGCCTCGGTCGCGGGCACCCATCTGATCCTGCCGGACGAGGACCGGCGCATGATCGTCGGTTATCTCATCAACAAGTTCCGCGGCGATGTCTCGCTATTCGACGACGGCATCGAGGCGATCGAAAAGTTCACCGGCTGGCGCTGTTTTGGTGTCGTGCCGTGGCTGAAGGCGGCGGCGCGGCTGCCATCTGAAGATTCCGTTGTGCTCGAACGGCTGGCGTCAGGCGAGAAGCGCGCGCTGAAGGTCGCCGTGCCGGTGCTCTCGCGCATCGCCAATTTCGACGATCTCGACCCGCTCAAGGCCGAACCGCAGGTCGAGGTGGTGTTCGTGCCGCCTGGTGAGCACTTGCCCGAAGATGCGGGTCTGGTGATCATTCCCGGCTCGAAGTCGACGATCGGCGATCTCCTGAAATTCCGCGAGAACGGCTGGGACCGCGACCTTGCCGCGCACAGGAAGCGCGGTGGCCATATCGTCGGCATTTGCGGCGGCTTCCAGATGCTCGGCCATGTCGTGCGCGATCCCGACGGCATCGAGGGCAGCGTTACCGAGACGCAAGGCCTCGGGCTGCTCGACGTCGAAACGGTGATGGACCCGGAAAAGACGGTGCGCAACGTCAGCGCGCGCTCGGTGCAATTCGATCTGCCGCTCGAGGGCTACGAGATCCATCTCGGCCGCACCACCGGTCCAGACACGCTGCGGCCGTCCGCCGTTATCAACGGCATCGATGACGGCGCTATCTCGGCCGACGGCAAGGTGCTGGGCACCTATATGCACGGGCTGTTTTCCGCCGATGCCTTCCGGGCGAAATTCCTCGAAAGCCTCGGCGTCAAGGGCGGCGGCATCGACTACCGCGCCGAGGTCGAACGGGCACTGGACGAGATCGCAGCCGAGCTGGAAACCCACCTCGACTGCGACGCGATTTTCGGGCTGGCGCGTTAGCTGGCGGGCTCGTCAGCCTTCGGCCAGTAGGTGCCGAACGACCAGACGTTGCCTTCCGGATCGCGGCAGATGAATTCGCGGCTGCCATAGTCGCGGTCGGTGAGCTCTTCCAGAATCTCGGCGCCGGCGGTTTTTGCCCGCGCGTATGCCGCGTCGGCGTCAGCGACCGCGACATAGATCGACTTGCCGCCGCCCGAGCCGGGCGCGCCGACCATCTTGCCATAGGCATCGTCGCGGGCCGTGCCGAGCATGATGATCGAGGAGCCGAATGCGAGTTCGGCATGGTGCACCACGTCGCCTTCGCCGTAGCGGGCGTGGACGCTGAAGCCGAAAGCCTCGCACAGCCAGTCGATCATCTTGCCGGCATTTCGGTAGCGCAGCGCCGGGTAAAGCCGCGGTGCTTCGGTGGTGTTCGGCATGGCAATCTCCTTCGCTGTGTTGGTCGATCAACCCAGTCTGGGCGAAGGCCGGTTGCGCGTCTTGAAGAAATGTTACCTCGCGGCGACAGTCGTCGGCGTGACGCCTGCGAGGTCGCGAAACTCGCGCACCAGATGCGCCTGATCGGCATAGCCGCAGTCGGCGGCAATGTCGGCCCAATCGCTGTTGGCCCGTCTCGACAGGCCAAGCGCATGGTTGAAGCGGACAATTCGCGACAGCGTTTTTGGGCCGGTTCCGACCGCGTCCGAAAATTTTCCGTTAAGATGCTTGCGGCTCCAGCCAAGCTTTTCGGCCAGCGTCGAGATGCGGATCCGCCCACGCGTCGAGACGATCGTCTCATAGGCCCAGACCATTTCGGCTTGAGTGCGGCCTGCGGTTGCCAACCGATCGGCGACGAAGACCTCGGCGATGGCGAAGCGTGAGCTCCAATCCGGCGCATTGCCAAGCCTTTCGCGAAGCGCGATGCCTTCGACGCCGAGCACGTCATCCAGGCCGACCATGCGGTCGGTCAGTTCGCTCATCGGCCGGCCGAAGAAGCGACGGGCGCCGAGCGGGGTGAAATTGATCTGCACACAGCAGGCGCCGCCGAAGGATTCGATCACCACCGGGCCGGCATAAAGGCCGGCGGCAAAACTGGCGAAGCGGTCATTGTCGCTCGGGTCCTTGCCGAGCCCGATGGCAAAGGGTTCGGCAAAGCTGATGACCAGCGGCACGGTCAGCGAGGCATATTCGACGGCGCGGAAATGGCCTGGCATGGTTTCGCGAAAGCCGCATATGTCAGTGACGGCGCCCTGAAGCCTATGACCGGGCGCGCGCCGCACCATCTCGAACCGATCGAGCCCTGGGCCGTCGTGGCGGCTGCCGTCTTCGCTGGCGGGCATGTGCTTTCCCTCGTCCAGGAATTCTAACAGACCATCCTGCAGAATCAAAAGCGGCCCGCGTTTTTGCGGGGGCGCCGAGGTGGCGGGGGGTGTTGAATGTGTGGGCGGGTTTTTTTTTAGCCCCGCCGAAAGCCCCCCGCGGGCCGCCCCGAGTTGGGGAGGTCCGCCAAACACCCGGCCTTAAAA
>NZ_JBVVQK010000005.1:103144-136635 GCF_055811175.1 Mesorhizobium sp. WSM4828
GGGGGGGGGGGGGGGGGGGGGGGGGGTGGGGGGGGGGTTGGTGGTGTCCCCCCCTCCCTATTATAAAAACCCCCCTCCCCCCAAAAACCCCCCCCGCGGGGGTTGGGGCGGCCCGCTCCGAGTTGCCTGAGATTCTGAATTGTCTGGACGTGTTTTTTAAGCGCCGCGCATAAGGCAGCCGGCGGCCAGCACGATGTAGGCGATGACGACAATCCACGCGGCATTCAAAGGGATGAAAGCAAGAACGCCAAGCGCGGCGAGAACGCCGATGATGGCGATGACAAGGGATATGATGAAAATAAGCTGGGTAGGCGCACTGAGATTCATGTTCGGTCCCTCCTCAACATGATTCGTACAGCGGCATAGTATCAGTCGCGCGGTCACACACCAATGAGCCCACGCAGCGGGCTTGCCAGATTGGCCGGCAGTTTCCGGCGAGAAAATATGGCGGGTTCCACCATTCGCACCCCGTTTGCGCCAAGCCGATTCCGCGCTACCTTCCCGACGAATCGGAAGGGCTGACGGCGATGGGATTGCTGGACCAGATACGCTCGATTTTCGACGGCGATCCCGGCGTGCGCAAGGTGGCGGACGATCCGGTGCTGTCGGCGGAGCTGCTGATGCTGTTCCGCATGATCCTGGCCGATGGGTCGGTCAGCGAAAGCGAAATGACCGCCTTCAGGCGTATCTGCCGGGACGCCTTCGGCATTCCCGAAACCAGCATCGACAGCGTCATCGAATACCTCAACGATTTCGGCTACGAGACCAACGGCTCGCAGGCCGTCGCCCAGTTTCGCGACCTCGACGTCGAGCGGCGCAAGCTGCTCGCCCGTCACATGGCCGAGATCGCCAAGGCCGATTCGCAACTCGCCGGGAGCGAGATGCAGCTGCTGCGCCGCACGCTCGACCTGCTCGACATCAGCCCGGCCGATGTGGTGAAGTCGTAAGACTAGTCTAACGGGTCGCTGCTCACCCCTGTTCCTGCAGCCGTTTCGCAATTGCCCGATGCAAATCGGGAGCGGCGGCGACCAGCGCCTTGGCGGCTTCGGATTGCGGGTGGTCGAGCACTTCGCTTGTCCTGCCGCGCTCGACGATCTTGCCGTCATGCATGACCATCACTTCGTCGGTGATGGCGCGGGCGACGGTCAGATCATGGGTGATGAACAGATAGGCGATGCCGAGCTTCTGGTTGAGCTCGGCGAACAAATCGAGGATCTGGGCGCGGATCGAGACGTCGAGTGCCGACACCGGCTCGTCGGCGACGACCAGCTTCGGCCGGGTGATGATGGCGCGGGCGATCGACAGGCGCTGGCGCTGGCCGCCCGAAAACTCGTGCGGGTATTTGTCCATGTCGCCTGGTGAGAGGCCGACCTCGTGCAGCGCATGCGCCACCATCTCGCGCCGCGCCGCGGGCGCCGGCTTCTTCTCCAGCACATGCAGCGGCTCGGCCACCAACCTCTCGACCTTCTGGCGTGGGTCGAACGAACCATACGGGTCCTGGAACACGACCTGCATGTCGCGCCGCGCCGGCTTCAGCTCCGCCTCGCTCTTGCCGGTGAGGGTGTCGCCACGGAAGCGGATCGTACCGGCCGTCGGCTTGTCCAGCGCCAGGACCATGCGGGCGAGCGTCGATTTACCGCAACCGGAGCGGCCGACCAGCGCCACCGACTGGCCGGGCGCCATCGCGAAGGAGACATCGTCGACGGCGTGGATGGGAGCCCCCCGCTTGAGCAGCGATATGCGCCGTGCCGGATAGTCGCGCGTCACGCTGTCTACCTGAAGAAGAGGCTTGCCTTGGCCGACCTCATGCGTGCGGGCCCGCGCGGGCACATGCATCGAGGCCTGCGCCAGCTGTCGCGTGTAGGGATGAAGCTGTTCGGACAGGATGCGCGCCGTATCGCCGGCCTCCATTACCTCGCCATGGCGCAGGATGGTGATGCGGTCCGCCATCTCGGTCACCACTGCGAGGTCGTGCGAGATGAGCAGAAGACCCATGCGATTTTCCGCTACGAGATCTCGCAGCAGGTCGAGAATCTGTGCCTGCAGCACCACGTCGAGCGCCGTCGTCGGCTCGTCGGCAATCAGCAGCTTGGGTTTCAGCGCACAGGCGATGGCAATGACGACGCGTTGGCGCTGGCCGCCGGAGAGTTCGTGCGGATAACGCGTCAGCGGGAATTGTGCTGCCGGCAAGCCGACCCGGTCGAGCATCTTTCGCGCCCGTTCCTCGGCGTCGGCGCGGCTCGCCCCGGTGTGCCAGCGAATACCCTCGGCGACCTGCTCGCCGATGGTCTTGACCGGATTGAGCGCCGTCATCGGTTCCTGGAACACCATGCCGATATCGTCGCCGCGCAGTGCGCACATCTGGTCCTCGCTGGCGGCAAGGATGTCGATGCCGTCGAAGGTGATGCGTCCGCTGGCGTGCGCCGCCCAGGGCAGAAGCTGCATCACCGTGAGCGCCGTCATCGATTTGCCGGAGCCGGATTCGCCAACCAGCCCCATCACTTCGCCCGGCGCGACGGAAAGCTCGATGTCTCTGAGGATAGCGGTGTCGCCGATGGCCAGCGACAGATTCTCGATTTCGAGCAGGCTCATCGCTGCCGCCGCGATTTCGGGTCGAGAATGTCGGCAATTCCGTCGCCAAGCAAATTCAGGCCAAGCACGGTGACGACGATCGCCATGCCCGGAAAGATCGCCATCCACGGCGCCACCACCATGCGGGTCTGGGCGTCGAACAGCATGCGGCCCCAACTCGGCATCGGTGGCTGCGTGCCCAGCCCGACATAGGAAAGCCCGGCTTCGGCCAGTATGCCCAGCGCGAACTGGATGGTGCCTTGCACCAGCAGCAGCGTGGCGATGTTGGGCAGCACATGTTCGATGCTGATCAGCGTCCTGCTCTTGCCGGCGGCGCGGGCGGCGAGGATGAATTCGCGCGGCCAGATCGCCAGGGCGCCGGCCCGGGCGACGCGCGCGAACACCGGGATGTTGAAGATGCCGATGGCAATGATGGCGTTGAACGCGCCCGGCCCGAAGATGGCGGTGATCATGATTGCCGAAAGCAGCGCCGGAAAGGCAAAGACCAGGTCGTTCAGCCGCATCAGCAAGTCGTCGACGAAGCCGCCGCGCGCCGCGGCAAAGGCGCCGAGCGGCACGCCGACGCCCATGCCGATGCCGACCGCCACCAACGCCACGGCAATCGAGTTGCGGGCGCCGACCATGATCATCGACAGGATGTCGCGACCGAAATGGTCGGTGCCGAACCAGTGCGCCAGCGATGGCGCCTGGGTCTTGTCGGAAATGACCAGCCTGGTGACGTCGTAAGGTGTCCACAAGAAGGAGATGATCGCGACCGCAGCCACCAGTGTGGTGACGACGAAGCCGGCGAGGAACGAACGGTTTCGAAACGCCTTGGCCAGGATGCCGGCAAGGTTCTCGTCGGGGATGTCGATGTGCAGCGTCATTGCCGGCCTCTCAGGCGCGGATCGACCACCGCATAGGAGAGATCGACAATGAAATTGACGACGATGACGGCGGCAACCAGCAGCATGACGACGCTCTCGACCACGATCAGGTCACGCTGGTTGATTGCCTGGAACACTAGCCGGCCGAGGCCGGGCAAATAGAAGACGTTCTCGATGATGATGGTGCCGGCAAGCAGGAAAGCGAATTGCAGGCCTAGAATGGTGACCACCGGGATCATGGCGTTGCGCAGTGCATGCCGCCACAAGACAAGGCGATAGGGCAGGCCCTTGGCGCGGGCGGTTCGGATGTAGTCCTCGTTCAGCACTTCGATCAGCGCCGAGCGGGTGACCCGGGCGAGGATCGCCGCCTGCGGCAGAGCGAGGGCGACCGCCGGTAAAAGCAGCGATTTCAGTGCCGGCCACACGCCGGCGCTCCAGCCGGGAAAGCCGCCGCCAGGCACCAGCCGCAGCCAGACGGCAAAGAGATAGATCAGCATCAGCGCAAACCAGAAATTGGGCACGGCGACGCCAAGCTGGGCGGCACCCATCGCGATCGTGTCGCCGGCGCGGCCGCGCCGGCTGGCGGAAAACAGTCCGACCGGAATGGCAATGACGGTGGACAGCGCCAGCGCCATCAGCGCCAGCGGCAGCGAGACGACGAGGCGCTCACGGACCAGATCGATGACCGGCACCGAATAGGTGTAGGAACGGCCGAAATCGAGGCTCAGCAAGCCGCCGGCCCAATGCAGATAGCGCAGCACGACGGGAGCGTTGAGTCCCATCTGGTCGCGCAGCAATTCGATCTGGTCGGCGCTGGCGTTCAGGCCAAGCATCAGCCGCGCCGGGTCGCCGGGAATGATCTCCAGCACGGCAAAGACCACCATGGAGGCCAGAACCAGCGTGACGACGGCGATGGTGAGGCGCTTGAGGAGATAGGCGGTCATGGACGTTGAGGAACCGCTGTGTTGCCGGATGCAAAAACCGGGCGAAGCTTGCGTTCCTGCCCACCCCCCTCTGTCCTGTCGGACATCTCCCCCTCAATGGGGGAGATTGGCAGTTTCCACGCCGGCACTGTCCTTGCAACGCCAGTGGTTGGCGAAAGCGGCGGTGAGGGCTCAATCTCCCCCCTAGAGGGGGAGATGTCCGGCAGGACAGAGGGGGGTGTGACGGAGTGCAACTTTCGCCCCTTCTGGCAGCGGCTCAATCCGTCCACTTCACCTTGGTCAGGTCGTTGGCCTGGATCGGGGCGTTTTCCCACAGGCCCTGCAGTTTGGCGTCCCAGACGCCGACCTTCGGCAGCTCGTAAAGGAAGCCGACCACGGCGTCATCTGCCAGGACCTTCTGCGCCTCGCCGAGCAGCGTCATGCGCTTGGCCTCGTCGGAGGTAAGGTTCAGCTCGTCGATGATCTTGTCGAAGGCCGGATTGTCGTAGTTGAAGTAATAGTCCTTACGCGAATAGATATCGATGTCGTTGGGCTCGGTATGGGAAACGATGGTCAGGTCGTAATCCTTCTTGGTGAAGACCTGATCAAGCCACTGCGCCCATTCGACCGGTATGATCTCGAGATCGATGCCGACTTCGCGAAGCTCGGAGGCGATAATCTCGCCGCCAAGCCGCGCATAGGAGGGCGGCGGCAGCTTGAGCGTCGCCTTGAAGCCATTCTCCAGGCCGGCTTCCTTCAGCAATTCTTTGGCCTTCTCCACATTGTGCGGATAGAGGCCGGTGAGGTCGACATAGGCCTTGCTGGCGGGCGACATGTGCGAGCCGATCGGCACGCCAAGGCCGGCCGAGGCGCCGTCGATGATCGCCTTGCGATCGAGCGCAAAGGAAATCGCCTGCCTGACCTGCAGCTTGTCGAAGGGCGGCTTCTTGTTGTTGATCGACAGGATGGTTTCACCCTCGGTCGAGCCGATCACCACCTTGAAGCGCGGGTCGTCCTTGACCTGGGCGACGCTGTCGGGGTCGAAGAACGGAAAGGCCTGGACGTCGCCGGAAAGCAGCGCCGGAACGGCGGCGGCAGCATCCGGGATGATGCGGAACTCGGCCTTGTCGAGAAATACCGGGGCGCCCCAGTAATTGTCCGACTTGACCAGCGTGATCGATGAGCCCTTGGCCCAGCTCTGGAACTTGAACGGGCCGGTACCAACAGGCTTTTCCTTGTTGGTGTCGGCTGTCTCAGGCGCCACGATCACCGCGTCGCCCCAGCCCATATTGTAGAGGAACGAGCCTTGCGGGTTCTTCAGCGTCACCGTCACCGTCGTGGGATCGACGACCTCGACCTTGTCGATGGCGGCGAACAGGCCCTTCTGCGCGTTGACCGAATTGTCGGCGCGGGCACGGTCGAGCGAGAATTTCACGTCGTCGGCGTTGAAGTCGCTGCCGTCATGGAATTTCACGCCGGCATGCAGCTTGAAGATGTAGACCTTGCCGTCGTCGGAAATGCTCCAGCTTTCGGCGAGATCGGGCAGCACTTCGCCGTTCGGGCCGATGCGGGTCAGGCCCTCGAAGACATTGGCATAGAGCACCTCGTCGATCGCCGCGGCGGCACCCGCGGTCGGGTCGAGATGCGGGGGTTCGAGCGTAATGCCGATGACCAGGTCGGTGCGCGCGGCCATCGCCGAGGTTCCGGCGGCCAACACCAGCGCCGCAGCGGCCAGGATGGTTTTCCACAATTTCATCGTGCAACTCCCCTATCTAAAACACGTGCTCAAACCCGGGCGGATAGAAGCGTGAATTCGCCGCCGAGTAAATTGCGTTTCGTACCGTCCGCCGACGCCGGGAGGAATGTTTTTCCGCCCACGGCCGGATCATCGCGGGCCGGCGCCCCTCAGCAGAACGTCGAGGCCGATCGCCATCACCTTTGCCGAGTCCAGCATGTCGGCAATGCCGACCCATTCGTCGGGCCGGTGGGCGAGGTCGAGAATGCCTGGGCCGTAGGCGATGCAGTCATAGATGTGGCCGATACGGGCGATGTGCTTCTGGTCGTAGGTGCCGGGCGAAATCACGTAATCCGGCTCGCGGTCGAATATCTCCATGATGCCTTGCGCGACAGCCTTAACCACCGGCGCATCGCGCTCGGTCATCAGCGGCAGCACCTCCATCAGATCGCGGATTTCGTAGTCGAACTTTTTGCGCTCGCGCTTCAGCCGTTCCAGGATATCGGTCACCTCGCTCTTGACCGTAGCGAGCTCCTCTTCGAGCAGAAAGCGGCGGTCGATGGTCAGCCGGCAGGAATCGGGCACATTGGGCGAGGGCAGGCCGGGCCGGAAATCCTCCGTCTGGCCGCCATGGATCGAGTTGATGTTTATGGTCGAGCGTTTTGCGCCTTCGGGCACGACCGGCATGCGCGTCATCTTGCGGTCGAGCGCCGGAAACAATTCGTCCTCGAAGGCCCGCAGCACGGCGCCCATATGGCGTACCGCATTGTCGCCGAGGAACGGCATCGAGCCGTGCGCGATCTCGCCCTTGGTCTCGATCTCCGCCCACCAGACGCCGCGATGGCCAAGGCAGATGCGGTCCTTGTTGAGCGGCTCGGGAATGATGACGTGGTCGACCTTCGGCCTGGAGAAATAGCCGAGCTTGGCCAGATGGGCGACGCCGCCAAAGCCGCCGGACTCCTCGTCGACCGTGCCCGAAATCTCGATGGCGCCGGGAAAATCGGGAAAGACCTCCATGAAGGCCTCAGCGGCGATGATCGAGGAGGCCAAGCCCCCTTTCATGTCGCAAGCACCGCGGCCATAGACCTTGCCATCCCTGACGATGCCGGCGAACGGATCGAGGCTCCAGCCGTCGCCGGGCTCGACCACGTCGATATGCGAATTGAAGTGCACGCAAGCACCCGGCGCCCGGCCATCGAAACGGGCGACGACGTTGACGCGCGGATAACGGTCAGTGTCGCCGGGCGTCCCTTCGGCACGGATGAATTCGATCTCAAAACCACGCTTCTTCAGCCGCGCGCCGATATATTCGGCACACGGCCGATAGGCTTCGCCGGGCGGATTGATGGTCGGAAAGCGGATCAGATCCGCGGTCAGCGCAACCAGATCATCGGCTCGGTCATCGAGTGCCTTGAGGAGCCGTTCGTTCGGTTCGGTCATTCGGCGGATTGAGCAGCGGATGAGGCGGTTTTGCAAGCCCGATGGCAAATTGCCGGGCGATTGCGTGTCGTTACGGCAACTATTGCGGGAAATCGTTCAAATTCGCTGCTTTGGATTGGTGAAATCGTCAGGGAGTAGGTGTTAGCTCGCTGGCTTGCCATCAAAACGCTGGAGAACAGCGTGACGGCAGGCAGGCAAGGGGCATCAAAGGGGTTTGATTGCATGAAAAACACTGTTCTCATGGCAGCGGCATTGATGGCGATGCTGTTCGGTTCGTCGTTCGAGAGCCGGGCGGCCAGCCTGGTCGCGAACATCGATATTTCATCACAGACGATGACGGTAAGATACGGGCTTTCGTATTACCGGTGGAGCGTTTCCACCGCCCGCAAAGGCTACATCACGCCGCGCGGCACCTATCGCCCACAGCGGACGGCCCGGATGTGGTATTCGCGCAAATACGACATGTCGCCGATGCCCTATTCGGTGTTCTTCCGCGGCGGCTATGCCATCCACGGCACCGGCGCGATCCGGCAATTGGGGCGCCCGGCATCGCATGGCTGCGTGCGCCTCCACCCCAGCAACGCTGCCGCGTTCTATTCGATGGTGCGCAAAGCCGGCTTCGGCAATACGCGGATCCTCGTGACGAATTAGGGCCTGCTCCTCGGCCCGCAATAAAAAACCCGCCGGAGCGGCGGGTTCGTCGGGGCCAAATAGCACCATACCGAAATTAGTAGCATAGCTGCCGGCACAAAGCAAGAACAAAATAGGGCTTGTACCCAAAAAGATGGTGCGCTCAGGCGGCTTTGTCGCGCATTGTCGCCGGCCGACGCTTTTTGCGGCCGCTGATCTCCCAGCGCTTGTGGAACCACATCCACTGGCCGGGGTCTTCTCGCACCCAGCGCTCGACCACGTCGTTGAGAAGCTGGGTGGTGGCGCGGACGTCGACACTGCCGCCGGCGGTGCGCGGCAAGGTGAGCTTGTCCTCGATCTCAAGCCGGAAACGGTTGTTCGGCAGGCGCACGCAGCGCGCCGGGTAGACATCGCAATCGTAGTGCCGCGCCAGGGTGCCGAGAACCCGGTTGCTCTCGCAGGGGCGGCCGAAGAATGTCGTCTCGAGCCCGCCGGTGAATTTCTGGTCGACCAGCACGCCGATATTGCCGCCTTTCTCGAGGATGGCCGCAAGCGCGAACGATGCACCGGTCGAAGACGGCAGCAGCGATCCCATGCTCGAGCGGCGGGTCGAGAGGATGTAGTCGGCGAGGTAAGGGTTGTTGGGCGGGCGAAACAGCGCCGTGATGTTCATGCCGAAGGTCGCCGCAGCCACCGGCAGCAGCTCGAAATTGCCGAGATGCCCGGTGAAGACGATATGCGGCTTGTCCTCGCCGGCGATGCGCACGAAATGCTCCACGCCCTTGACCTCGACACGGCCCGGCTTCGTCGCAGTGGGATCGTAGTCGAACAGAGCATCGAGAAAGATATATTCGGCGGCCAGGCGGGCCATGTTGCCCCACATGTCGGAAGCGATCGCCTCGATCTCGGCATCGCTCTTTTCCGGATAGGCCTGGCGCAGATTGTCGACAGCAACCTGATGGCGCGCTACCCAAGGGCCGATGCGGCGGGCAGCGCGGTCGGCGAAATTGAGCGCCCGGTCGGGCGGCAGCAGGCGCAGCGCGGAGATGATGATCATCGCGACGCGCGCGACCAGCCAGTAGTTGAACTGGCGAAGCCGCCTGCCATAGCGGAATCCCACGTCCCTGCGGATCTTCCTGAAGGCGTTGCCGATCATTTCAGCCGACGCGCAGGATGATCTTGCCGAAGACGTCGCGGCCTTCCATGCGCTTCAGCGCCGCATCGATGCCGTCGAAGCCGACCTCGGTGTCGATCACAGGCGCGACCAGGCCCGACGCCATCTTCTGCATGGCGTCGGCCATGTTTTCCATGCGGCAGCCGAACGAGCCGAGCAGCTTCAGCTGCTGCTGGAACAACTGCATCAAATTGATCTGTGTCGACACGCCGGAGGTCGAGCCGCAGGTGACCAGCCGGCCGCCGCGTTTGAGGCACAGCATCGAGGCGGCAAAGGTGTCGGTCCCGACATGCTCGAACACCACGTCGACGCCCTTCTTCTTGGTCAGCTTGCGCACGACGCCTTCGAAGCGGTCGTCGCGGTAATTGATGACGTGGTCGGCGCCGAGCGTCTTGGCCTTGTCGATCTTGTCGTTCGAGCCGACGGTGGTGATAACCGTGCAGCCCATCTTCTTGGCCAGCTGAATCGCGGCGGAGCCGATGCCGGAGCCGCCGGCATGGACCAGTATCGTCTCGCCGGGCTGCAGCCGGGCATTGTCGAACAGCATGTGCTCGACCGTGCCGAAGGTGACAGGCGCCACCGCCGCGCCGATCTCGCTCACGCCTGGCGGGGCAGCGACGAGCAGGCGCGCCGGCAGGTTGATCTTTTCCTGCGCAAAACCGTCGAGATGGAAGCCGTGCACGCCCGAAACATGCTCGCAGAGATTGTCGCGGCCTTCGCGGCAGGCGCGGCAAAGACCGCAGGTGCGGGCGCCATAGATCGACACCAATTGCCCGGGCAGGAGGCTGGAAACGCCGGGGCCGACCGCCTCGACCTCGCCCGAGGCCTCGGCGCCGACGACCAGCGGCAGCTTGCGCTTGGCGAAGGCCATGCCGCGCCAGCCCCAGACATCGATATGGTTCAGCGCCACGGCCTTGATGCGCAGCGTCACCTCGCCGAGCGAAGGCGACGGCGGTGGCGGCAGGTCCACCGTTTCAAGCCGGCGATCCTCGATAAGTTGCAAAGCGCGCATGCCAGATCCCAGGTTGCGCAGGACCGAGAACCGTTTTCGGAAAGGACCATGCGCACGACAACAGTGCTAGAGCGGAACGGTCGCTTAGACCGGTTCCCGCGCCATGACAAGGCAGGTGTTCTGGCCGCCGAAGCCGAAGGAGTTCGATAGGACGGTGCCGACCTCGGCGTTGCGCTTGGTGTTCGGCACCACATCGAGGACGATTGCCGGGTCGGGATTGTCGTAGTTAATGGTCGGCGGAATGACGCTTTCACGCATCGTCATCAGCGAAAATGCAGCCTCGACGGCACCGGCAGCCGATAGGGTATGGCCGATCATCGACTTGTTCGACGAGACCGGCATTGACGAGATCCGCTCGCCGAATACCGTCGACAGCGACAAATGCTCCATCTTGTCGTTTTCGGGCGTCGAGGTGCCATGGGCGTTGACATAATCGATCCCGTCCTCGCTCAGGCCGGCATCGGCAAGGGCGGCGCGCACCGCCGCGATCGCCGGCGAACCGTCCGGCTTGGAACGGGTGCGATGGAAGTCGTCGGCCTTTTCGCCGCAGCCGCGCAATATGCCGAGAACGGTCGCGCCGCGGGCAAGTGCTGCCTGCAGCGATTCCAGCACGAGGGCGCCCGAGCCTTCGGCGAGCACGAAGCCGTCGCGGTCCTTGGAGAAGGGTTTTGAGGCCTTTTCCGGGATGTCGTTATGCGTGGAGAGCGCGGACAGAAGCGAGAAGCGGATCAGCGCCTCGGCGGTCGCCGACCCGTCGGCGCCGATCGAAAGCGCCCTGTCGCATTCGCCGCGGCGGATCGCCTCGACGCCAAGCTGGATCGCCGTGGCGCCCGAAGCGCAGGCGGTCGACAGCGTGATCGGCAGGCCGCGTGTGCCGAAACGGTCGGCAAGCCGGTCGGCGATCGAGCCGAACTGGGTGGTCTCGAAGATGTCGAGTTCCCTGAGGCCGCGCGCCACCCGCAGCAGCCTCTCAGCACCGGTGTCGTGCGTGTCGGAATTGTAGAGCGAAAAGCGCTCGCTCCAGTCGAGCTCGACCGGCGGCGAAGCGAGGAAAAGCGGTCCGCCGAAATCGCCGGCATCGAGGCCCGCCTCCGACATCGCTTCCTGGGCGGCGGTTTCGGCGAGCTCATAGGTGAGGAGACTGGCGCCCTTGGAACTCGACGGCAGGAAATCGACCATGCCGGAGATGCGGGTGTTGAGATGATCGACCGGGAAGCGGGTGATCGGATGGATGCCGGATTTGCCTGATGTCAGTGCAGCCCAATTGTCGGCCTTGCCGACACCGAGCGACGTCACCACACCGATGCCGGTGACGGCGACGATCGGCCTGCCCATGTGGTCGTTCAGATTGGCCATTTGTTGTCCAAAAACCTGTTTCTCTTGGAGCATCGGATCGCCCGAAAACCGCGTCACACTTTTCGGTCCGATGCTCTAGGCGGCTTTGATCAGCGCCATGCCCTCGAATTGGTGATAGCCGATCGCCGTTGCAAGGATGGTCTTCGGGACGCCAGCAAACGGTTTTTCGACTGTGGCGTCGAAGACAGGGTAGGCGGCCTTGCGGTCGACAGCCAGGGCCGCCAGCGCAACGGCAAAGGGGAACTGCGCTTCCTTCATGTGGCCGGTCAGCGTCGAAAAGCCGCGTGCGGCGATCGCCGGATTGGCGTCGAGTGCCGATTTCTCGGCGGCGGTCGCGGCATGGGCGCCCGAAGCGCCGGAGATCGCCAGCAGTTCACCGTGCGGCAATGCGGCTTGCTTCAGCAGCATGGCGATCTCACCGTCGAGTTCGCCCCGCCGGCGCCTGGCACGGCCGGACAGGACCGGGCCGAGTTCCGCATAGATCTTGCGGCCACGGCTTTCCGCATGCTCGCGTTGCTCCAGGACGAGAAACGCGCCGCCGGATCCGGTCACCACACCGCCGCCTTCGGCACCTTGCCTTTGCCAGAGCGGCCGCCACGGACCACGATGCAGGTAGCCGGCCAGTTCATATCCGAGCAGCATGTCGGAATGTTCGGTCTGGAAAGCGCCGCCGACCAATATATGCGTCGACTGGCCGGAGCGGATGCGCGCGGCCGCCGTCTCGACTGCGGCAACGCCCGCACCTTCCTCGCCCATGAAGGTGCGAGAGGAGCCGGTCACCTTGTGGACGATCGAGATGTTGCCGGCGAGCAGGTTGGAAAGCTGCGCCAGAAACAGCGTCGGGCGCAATTCGGTGGTCAGCTTCTCGTTGAGCAGCACGTCGCGGTCATTGCGGCTTTCCGATGCCGCGAGAATGGCCGCGTCGACCGCTTCGTCGCGCTCGCCGCCGCCGGCGGCCACCACCATGTCCATGGTCGCGCAGAGTTCGTCATTGCCCTTGATGCCGGCATCGTCGAGCGCAAGGCCGGCCGCATAGGTGCCGAGCCTCTGCCAGGTCTCCATCTGCCGCTGGTCGCCACGCTTGGCGATCTGCAGGTTCCAGTCGATCTCCGGCAGCGGGTGGACCGTATAGGGTGAGAAGCGCGAGGCCTCCAGAACCGGTTCAAGGCGCGGCTGGACGAGTTTTTGCCAATGCGCATCCGGACCCTCGCCCAGCGACGAGACAAGGCCGATGCCTGATATGACGACGTCGTGGGGGTTCATGGGCGGCTGTTGTGGGTCGGGCGCGTCAGGCGCTGTGTTCACGTGGCGTTCTTGGCGGCGACGAGCGCGTCGATCTTGGCGCACAGGTTCTTCATGACGAAATAGTCGTCGGTCGAAGCCTTGCCGTCATTGACCTCCTGCGTCCACTTTTCCAGCGGCACCTTGATGCCGAATTCCTTGTCGATGGCAAAGACGATGTCGAGGAAGTCGAGGCTGTCGATGCCGAGATCGTCGATGGTGTGGCTTTCGGGCGTGATCGTCTCGATATCGATCTCGCTGGTGTCGGCGATGATCTTGGCAACTTTGTCGAACGTGGTGGACAAGGGCTTTTCCTTCGATTGCGGGCGGAATCTGTCCGCATGTGTTTGGCGCTGTCTAATCGGTTTTTCCGGGCAGGAAAAGGCCTGATACGCCGCGCGCAGATGGGCTGGCTGCCCAGGCAGAGCAAGATGAGATCGGAATCCAACCATGACTTCTCGTGGCAGTGGCATTTCGGCAACAGCTGTCTCGCTCGACGTGGGGAGCGACCGACCCCTCAAAACGTAACGCGGCCGAGCACGCGCAGGCCGTCGCCCTGCGGCTCGACGACCACGGCCTCGCCTTCGCGCGGCGAGATGCCGGTCAATTCCTTGATGTTTTCGAGATGCGTGACCATGACCAGATTGTCGGAGCCGGAATAGCCGCGGATCTCGGCCAGGATCGCGGCGATCTGGGCGGCCTTCTCCTTTTCATCGGTCTTCAGCAGGTCAAGCGGTGCGAACGGCTCCGGCTCGCTTTCGAAAGCGATGCGGGCGGTCTCGAGGCAGCGGCAATAGCGGCTGGACAGCACGCGCTCGACCGGTGCCGCGCGGGCGCCAAACAGCGCGCCGATCTTGCGCGCCTGTTGCTTGCCGCGCTCCGAGAGATTGACCTGGGTGGCGCATTTGCCGAGGTCGAAATTGGCTGCATCGGTGGTGCCGGTGACCATGGCATGGCGAAGCAGGACCACATGCCCGCCGTCGCGCAGCAGCGCCCAGCCGGCTTCCGTCGCATGGGCTGTGGCGGAAACGGCAAGCAACAGCAGCGCCAGCACAAATCGAAGCATCAGACATCCTTTTCGGGTGACCGGCAGGCAGGTCCCCGGTGACCGGCATATAGGGACGTCAAAGCCGCCTGAAAGACAAGCCGAGTGCAACCTGCGGCCGAAACGCCTATTCCTTCGCTATCTGCTTCTTGACCAGATCGATCTTGCGGTCGGTCAGCGGGATGGGGAGTGTGTAGCCGGCTTCGGTAAAGCCCTGCTTGGCGTTCTCGAAGAATTCGATCGCCCTTTGGAATTCGGCATTGCCGCCGCCATAGCTGCCGCGGTTCCAGTGGACGTCGCCGAGATTGTTCTGCTCGAAGGCCCATTGCATCGGCTGGCTTTCGCGGGTGAAGACCTTGAGTGTCGCCTCGAAGGCGGCTTCGGCCTCATCCAGATATTTGCCGGTGCGTTCGAGATTGCCGAGATTGATCAGGCTCATGCCGATGCCGTTCTGCGCGTTCGCCCAATCGACGGGCGAGGTCTCGACGGTCAGCACCTCCAGCGCCGCCCGGCGCGCGGCGATCGAAGCGGCCAGTTTGCCGGGATCGGCCTCGCTCATGCTCAGCCATTGCAGCGCCGAGCCGAGGCCGGCCTGCGCCAGTGCCCATTGCCGCGGCGTCGTCTCGCGCTTGTATTCGCGCAGTGCATCGCGATAGGCCTCGATCGCCTCCTCGTAATGCTCCGGCTTGTCGGTCACACCGCCGAGCAGTTGCAGCGTGTTGCCGAGATTGTAGTGGGTCATCGCCCAGTCGAGCGGAAACTCTTTTTTGCTATAGACGCGTCGTGCCGCCCGGTATGCGGCGGCCGATTGCTCAAGCCTGGCAGGATCGCGCGTGCGCTGGCCGAGCGTCTGATAGATCGAGCCGAGATTGTTCTCCGCTGAAGCCCAATCCGTCGGAAAACGCTGGCGTGTGAATATGGTCAGCGCGTCGCCATAGGCGGCGGCCGCCTCTTCGAGCAGGCCGGTGCCGAGATCGAAACGGGCAGCACTGCTCAGCGCGTTACCCAGATTGAGACGGCTGCTCGCCCAGGAGAGCGGGAAGGTGTCGCGGGTGCGGATTTCGAGCGCGGCGCGGAAGGCGTCGGCTGCCTCGTCGATCTTCGCCTTGTCGTTGCGCTGCGCGCCGAGCGACACCAGTGTGTTGCCGAGATTGTTCTGAACCATCGCCCACTGAACGGGAGCTTTTTCGCGCGTGTATTCTTCAAGCGCCAGCCGGTAGGCGGCCTCGGCCTCCGTCAGGCGCTCGCCGTCCGGTTCGCGTTCCGAAAGCGCGTAAAGCGCAAGACCAAGGTTGCTTTGCGAGGCCGCCCAGTCCAGCGGGACTTTGTCGCGCGGCCGCTTCTCCAGCGTGGCGCGCATCGCCATCACCGCCTCGTTCAGGCGTTTCGGGTCGCTCTCGCGTTCGCCGATCTTCAGCAGCACATTGGCCAGGTTGTTCTGGGCCGCCGCCCAGTTGATATCGTCCTTCTCGCGCTCGAACACGGCAAGCGAATCGCGAAAGATTTTCGCGGCCTCTTCCAGCCGGTCGATTTGGCGCTCGCGCTCGCCGATCGTCTGCAGCACCACCGCCATGTTGTTGCGGGTGATCGCCCAGTCGCGGTTCTGCTCGCCATTAGGGATGAAGTTCAGGATGACGCGGTAGGCATCGATGGCGCGCTGCAGCGCCTGCCTGTCGCCGGTGGCGTTGCCGTGGGCATTCAGCGCTTCCGCCTCCTGGTTCTTGTAGTTCCAGCGCAGCCTGTCGTCCCATTTCTCGACCAGCGAAAAGGCCTTGCCGTAATCGTTGGCGGCCGACAGATAGTCGAAGACCAGCGCCGAAGCGTCGGCGCGCCTGGCATAGATCGCCGCGTCGGCAAGACGCTTCTGCCTGACCAGATCCTCGGCCTGGTCCACCACGCCGCTGGCCTGCTCGACCCGGCCCACCGCCTGGTCGAGGAAGTTGCGCGCAGTGACGATAGCGCCCTGGCCGATCGCCTTGTCGGCCGAGGCGACGAGGCGGCTGATCTCGGGGTCGTCGGTGCGCAGCGCGTTGCGCTCGGAGATCATCTTCTTCAGGCGCTCGGCCTGAGCATCGAGCAGCTTTTGCAGGTCGGTGGGGTCCTCCGGCATCTTTTCGGTGCCGAGTGCCTTCAGCACGCCATAAAGCGCGTCGAGCGGCACGCCGTCCTGCAGCGAGGCCAGTTCGACCTGTACCCGCTTGGGGTTCGGCAACTCGGCGATCGTCAGCAGCAATTGCCGCCGCTCGCCGGTGATCAGCCCGTCGTCGCCGGTCGGCTCCTGCGGTGCTACGCCGAAATAGAGCAGCCGGCGCAGGCTTTCATTGACCCATGGCCGCTGCTTTGCCTTGGTGTCGAGATAGACCTCCTCGGTCACCATGCGCATGACCGAGCCGAACTCGGTGCCCTTCATTGCCGCGAGGTGGCGCAGAAGTGCCGCTGCGTAGGGGCTGTTTTCGCCGACGGTGCCGTCGAGTGCCGGCCGCCCCGGCTCGGCGGCAAAGCCGATCACCGTTCCCAGATTTTCGCTCGCGGTCACGTCCGCCAGTGCCCTGGCGCCGCGCACCGGCTCCAGCCCGCCGGCGCCGATCGGCGAGGCCGAGGCGGTGGGCGCCCGGCGCAGCACCGCGTCCGCCGGGAACGGGTTGGTGCGGCAGGCGTCGAGCAGCATGATCGTTACCGGCACGGTCGTCTTCAATTCGTCCATGACGGCGGAGATCGGCACCAGGGCCTGATCGGCGTCCTTCAATGAAGAAACGTCGGCGTCGACCGGCACCAGATAGTTTTCGCCGCCGGCCTCGATGCCGTGGCCGGAATAGTAGATCAAGGCGACGTCGGCATCTTCGGCATCCTCGGCGAAACGCTCGAGGTCGCGCTTCAGCTTTGCCGCGTCGCGGTCGGTGACGCTGCGCGCGTCGAAGCCGAGATCGGTCAGCATCTTGGCAATGTCGCGGGCGTCGTTGGCGGGGTTGGGAAGAGCCGCTATGTGCTGGTATTTCGACTGGCCGACGATCAGCGCCACGCCCTTGAGGCTCGCCGGCTCCGCGCGAAGCAAGGTCGTGACCAGGCAGAGCAGAGCTGCTACGAAAGCCGTCCGCCACGCCTGCTTGAAGAAGTGCCGATTTCCGACAGCGCCCATTCGCCGCGTGTCCCCCTACAACCCTGTATAGCGCTGGCATCCAACCATGAGCAAATTCGGGCAAGAGCCGAGCGGCCGGATTGTTGGCCGGTACATTCGCGAGGGAAGGGCGATTGCGCTGCCGCCGGGGCTCGCCTATCACGGGAAAAATGTCTCCGCTTACCGAAACCGTCCTCTTCGTCTTCAGTCTCGTCGGGCTCGGCTATCTTGCCGGGTTCACCGGCTATTTGAAGCCGGCGAGCGGCGAGGGCGTATCCGAATTCGCCATCAACGTGGCAATGCCGCTGTTGCTGTTCCAGACCATGGTAAAGGCCGATTTCCACGGCGTCGCGCCGTGGTCGCTATGGGGCGCCTATTTCGCGGCGGTCGCGCTCACCTGGGCCGCCGGCCATCTGGTCATTACGCGCATCTTCGGGCGGGATGCCCGCGCCGGCGTCGTCGGCGGCGTGTCGTCGTCCTACTCCAACGTCGTCCTGCTCGGCGCGCCCTTCATCATCGGCGTGTTCGGGCCGGCCGGGTTCGAAGTGCTGTCCCTGCTCGTTTCCATTCACCTGCCGGTGATGATGATGGCCTCGATCATCCTATTCGAGATGTTCGGCCGCGGCGGCAGCGAACCCGTGCATCCGCTCCGCGTCGTCAGGAGCTTTCTCAGGAGGGTATTCATCAATCCGCTGATCATCGGCATACTGGCCGGGCTGGCGTGGCGCTTCACCGGTGCGCCGCTGCCGGTGCTTGCGACGCGGCTGAGCGACGCGCTGGCCGGCACGGCCGCCCCGGTCGCGCTGTTTGCCATGGGGCTCAGCCTGCGCCGCTTCGGCATCTCCGGCAACGTAAAGCCGGCGCTGGCGCTGTCGGCGCTGAAACTGTTCCTGATGCCGGCGCTGGTTCTCGGCCTGGTGTGGCTGATCGGCTTACCGCCATTGACGGCCAAGGTCGCGGTCATGGTTGCGGCGTTGCCGTCCGGCATCAATTCCTATCTCATCGCCGTGCAGTTCAACACCGGCCAGGCGCTGGCCTCGAACCAGATGACCATCGCCACCGCCAGTGCGGTCGTGACCACGGCGTTTTGGCTGGCCGTGGTCGTCCATGTTTTTGGATAAGAACCCGGCTGCATCGCTCTCGCTTTGGCTGGCCCAAACCCTATATGCCATCTTGTGATTGCTTGCGGGGCTTGCCCTGGGCTAAGAGCAGTGGCTCTAGCGATGCTATCGCGCACGTCCATTCACGAAATCAGCGACCGGCCCGCCAGGTGCCGAACGGAGGCGAGATCATGCTTCAGAAAACCAGCCATTTCATGCGGCAGGCCAATCTCATCAATGGCGAATGGGTGCAGGCCGATTCAGGCCAGACGGTCGACGTCAACAATCCTGCCACCGGCCTCAAGATCGGAACCGTGCCGAAGTCGGGCAAGGCCGAGACGCGCCGCGCCATCGAAGCCGCCGACGCTGCCTTCAAGACATGGCGCAAGACCACCGCGCTCGAACGCTCGAAGCTGTTGCGCAAGCTGCACGACGCGATGATGGACAATCAGGACGTGCTGGCCGAACTGCTGACCATCGAGCAGGGCAAGTCGCTGTTCGAATCGAAGGGCGAGATCGGCTCGGCCGCGTCCTACATACTGTGGTTCGCCGAAGAGGGCCGCCGCACCTATGGCGACGTCGTGCCGTCGCCCTGGGCGGACCGCCGTATCCTGGTGACCGAGGAGCCGGTCGGCGTCATCGCCGCCATCACGCCATGGAATTTCCCGTCCTCGATGCTGGCCCGCAAGCTCGGCCCGGCGCTGGCCGCCGGCTGCACGGCCGTGGTCAAGCCGGCGTCGCAGACGCCTTATTCCGGCCTTGCCTGGGGCGCGCTGGCCGAGGAAGTCGGCTTCCCCAAAGGCGTGATCAACATCCTGACCGGTGCCGCCGGTGAGATCGGCGACGAGATCTGTGCCAACCCGCTGGTCAAGAAGATCACCTTCACCGGCTCGACCGAGGTCGGCAAGATCCTTATCCAGAAATCCTCGGTCACCGTCAAAAAAGTGTCGATGGAGCTCGGCGGCAATGCGCCGTTCATCGTCTTCGACGACGCCGACCTCGAGCGGGCCGTCGCTGGCGCGATTACCGCCAAGTACCGCAATTCCGGCCAGACCTGCGTCTGCACCAACCGCTTCCTGGTGCAGGCCGGCATCTATGACCAGTTCGTCGAAAAGCTGGCTGCTGCGAGCAACGGGCTGAAGGTCGGTTCCGGCCTCGAGGACGGCGTCCAGCAGGGGCCGCTGATCGACGAGAAGGCGGTGGAGAAGGTCGAGGAGCTGATTGCCGACGCTACCGCCAAGGGCGGCAAGGTCGTCGCCGGCGGCAAGCGCCACGCGCTCGGCGGCTCGTTCTTCCAGCCGACGGTGATTGCCAATGCGACGCCTAAGATGCGCTTCATGAAGGAAGAGATCTTTGGCCCGGTGGCGCCGGTGTTCAAGTTCGAGACCGAGGAAGAGGCCGTAGGACTCGCCAACGACACCGAGTTCGGCCTGGCCTGCTACTTCTACACCGGCGATCTCGGCCGCGCCTTCCGGGTCATGGAAGGGCTCAAATACGGCATGGTCGGCGTCAATGAAGGGCTCATCACCACGCCTGAGGCGCCGTTCGGTGGCGTCAAGGAATCGGGCCTGGGCAAGGAAGGCGGCCATCAGGGCATCGAGGATTATCTCGACACCAAATATGTCTGCATCGGCGGACTTGGTCTCTAGAAGCCTCATGCGGTAATGCCGAAAACGATCCTGGGCCGCTTCGGAAGGCCAGGCTGGCATCGAGCAACGAACTTGCGAGCATGGCTATGAAGGACGGCGAGGTTTTCGGCACGACGCAGGCGGGCGAGGAAGTCCGCCGCTTCACCATCCGTGGCGGCGGCCTCACCGCTAACATTATCGGCCTGGGCGCGATCATCCAGGATCTGCACCTGGCCGGGCACGAGGCGCCATTGGTGCTCGGCTATGACCGTTTCGAGCACTATGAGACGGATACCGCCTTCTTCGGCACTGTCGTCGGGCGCTATGCCAACCGTATCCGCGACGGTCGCTTCACGCTTGCCGGCAAACGCTACCAGACCGAGCGTAATTTCCTCGAAAAGCACACGCTGCATGGCGGTTCGCAAGGTTTTTCGCGCCGTGCCTGGGCGGTTTCGCTGCATGGCAGGGATTTTGTCACGCTGACCCTGCATGACCCGGACGGCACGATGGGCTTTCCCGGCGCGCTCGACGTAACCTGCACCTACCGGCTGAAGATCCCCGGCACGCTCAGCGTCGAACTGACCGCCACCTGCGAGGAGCCGACGCTCTGCAACCTCACCCAGCATTCCTATTTCAACCTGGATGACGGCGGCACAGGCGACATTCTCGACCACCGGCTGATGCTGAATGCCGGCGCCTATCTGCCGGTCGACGCGGATCTGATCCCGACAGGCACGGTCAAGCCGGTCGACGGCACCCCTTTCGATTTTCGCCAGGCGCGGCCGCTGCGCATGGAGACCGAGGGGGAACAACTCCCCTACGACCAGAATTTCTGCCTCGCTTCGACGCGCGGGCCTCTGAAGCAGGCGTCGTGGGCGCAAGGCGCGAATTCCGGCGTCGAGATGGAGCTCTGGACCACCGAGCCGGGTGTCCAGCTCTATACCGGCCAGTATCTGGCGCCGTCCTCGCCTGGATTGGGCGGACGCCAGTACAAGGCGTTTTCAGGCTTCTGCCTGGAGCCGCAAATCTGGCCGGATGCGCCGAACCGGCCCTATTTCCCGCAAGCCACGCTGTGGCCGGGCCAGATCTACCACCATGTGACGGAATACCGGTTCAGGCTGCCTTAGGGCGGGAGAGCCGCTGCCGAAGCGTACGACTCGAGCGTCGCGAACATGCCCAGCGCAGCGCCCTCGGGGTCCGGGTCGGCGGCAGAGCCTCAGCTACCCGGCGCACCAGGGTTATCTCAGAACCTGCTGGAGCGTTCTTTCGGCTGAGGCGACTTCAAGCCCTGACACGAGCATTCCGGGTCAGCGGGCAGTCGCGCTGCAGTCTCCAGCGCGACCCGCGAGGCTGTCATGGAGAGACTCGGCAGCACGTCCTCCTGCAGCAATTTCTGGCGGTTGCGATCCATATAGTCGTTGAAGCCCGCCGTCACGAATGCGCAAGGCACGAAACACGCGCCGATCTCGCGCGACAAGGTCGCCTCAGGGGCGATGGAATGGTTGAGTACATCCGCACCCATGCCCCGATACGCCAAGGCTTCGGCTGGCGTTGTCAGTCGGGGTCCATAACAATGGGCAGCCACCAACTGCTGTTCGATGCCATAAACGCGGCATTCGGCTGGCCAATGACGCCGGGCCGTTTCAACCAGAACCGCCGCACATCTTGGACACACGATTTGCTTGCCCGAACAGTCGAAGCTCTGGCGGTCTGGAAGCAGTGAAAACGGGGTCTGCGTCAGTTCGATGATATCGGCGGCCACCACCATGTCGCCCGGCTGGATCGCCTTGTTGACGGCGCCTACAGTCGAGCAGGCGAGAATTTGCCGTACACCTGCCCGCATCAATACCCAGAACGCGCGGCGATGGCAGGAATGGTCGATACGGTCGCGGGGATTGCCGTGCGAATACATGCACAGCGCGCGCTTCGCTCTCCCTTCGGCCGTGATCGACGCATCGAACTCCAGCAGCTTCCAGTTGTCGGTGCGACCGAAAGGCGTTTCAAAACTCATGTCGCGCCGCAAGGTGCGCACACCATCGAATTCGACATCTTCCGGGAAGGCAAGCCCCCAGTTTGCCGACCCGGTGATGATGGCCAACCCTACCTGAGGGATGTCCGTCGAATGATCCGCCAGATCGTCGGCTGCGTGGTGAATGGAGGACATGTTTCCAGTCTCGGTCAGGATTTTTGGCGAAGAGTCACAATCAGGACGATGGCCACGACGATGACGGTCCACAATGTCGAGATCGCCGCAATAGTCGGGTCGATCTGATCGCGCAGCGACAGGAACATAAGCTTCGGCATCGTGCTGTTACGACCACTTGCGACGAAGATCGAAATCACAGACTCGTCGAGCGAAGTCAGGAACGCCATCAATGTCGCCGACAGCAAGCTGATCCGAAGTTGCGGAACGATTATTCCGCCAATGGACCTGGCCCAGTTTGCACCGAGGCTGTGCGCCGCCTGGACCTGGTTCCAGTCAAAGCGGGCCAGAGCGGGCAGCAACACAATGCAGGCGACCGGAACGGCCAACACTACATGTCCGACCAGCACACCGAAAAGCGTTCCGATCAGATGTTGTGCGGCCAACACAAAGAAGAGACCGATCGCAAGCAGGATTCCTGGGGTGATCGAGGGGGTCAGCAGGACGCTCTGGATGGCCGCAGCGGTCTTACCGCCCAGCCGATTCATCGAAATGCAGGCGAGCAGCGCAAAGGGCACGGCGATCAACGCCGTCAACGTCCCAAGGATCAAACTCGTTCTGAGCGCGGCCATCCACGTTGCCGAGCCGAAGAAGTTCTCGTACCAGCGCAACGAGTAGGCGTGCGGCGGAAACTCGAGGAGATTCGACGCCGAAAAGGACAGCGGCACCACAACGAGCGTCGGCAGCATCAGAAATGCCATGACAAGAGCGGCAAAGCTCCAGAGCAAGATACGGGCGAGCCTGTTTTGCGGATAGGCTTCAAGCATGGGAGGCTTCCACGGTGTTCCGGGCCACCAGGCGGCGTGCCGCCAGCAACATCACACCGATCAGCGCCATCAGAACGAGGAGCAGAATGCCCAGGACGCTCGCCGCCCCCCAGTCCTGAAAGGTCGATAGTGTACGCTCGATCCGGGTAGAAAGAGGATTTACCTTGCCGCCGCCAAGCACCGCCGGCGTGATGAAAAAACCTATGGCGTAGATGAGGACGATGATCGAACCGGAGAAGATGCCGCCCGCCGAAAGCGGCAGAATGACTGTGCGGATGACCTGTCTGAGAGTGGCTCCCATGCTTGCTGCCGCGCGAATGAGATTTGGGTCGATATCGCGCATCGCAGCATAAACAGGCAGCAGAAAAAGCGGCAGCATGTAGTGCACCATGCCGATGAGCGTTCCCGTGATGTTGTAGACCAGCGGCAATGGCTCCGCCGTCAGGCCTGAACCGGTCAAAGCAGCGTTGATCAGGCCATCGCGCCGCAAGAGCACGAGCCAACCATAGGTACGCACCAGAATAGAGGTCCACAGCGGCAGCATGACGAACGCCATGAGCACGTTGGCCAGCCTTGGTCTGACGCTGGCCAGCGCCAGCGCCAGCGGGGTGCCGAGAACAATGCACGCCGCCAGCGTACCCAAGGACAGTTCGAGGGTCGTGACGAGCGCCGACCATGTCAGTCCGCTCGAAAGGACCTTCTGGTAATTGCCGACGGTGTACTCGCCCCCGGTGGTCAGGAAGGATTGCCGGACGATCCAAAGGATGGGCAGTATCGCCGCCAGTCCAACGATGAACAGCGCCGGGAGCGAAAGTGAAAGAAAAAACCGCCGCTCGCGCCGCGCATCCGCCGCGAGCGCCGGGTCCCGGAAGACGGTCACGCCATCGCTCCCGGTATCGCGTGAACCTTCGCTGCTGGTGCATATGCGGTCATCCGCTGACCGGCGGCAAGCTCGGCGCAGCCGCCGGCCAGTGCTGCCGGAATGCAGACAAGAACCTCTTGCCCGCCGTCAAGCGCCAGCGTCAAAAGCCAGTTCTCGCCGCGGAACGCTTTGGCGCGCAGTATTCCTTCGAGAGCCACTCCGTCTCCCCCGACGAGCTTCGCATCAAGATGGAAGCTTTCGGCGCGGATCATCAGAGTTTCGCGTGACGCTTCGGCGCCGTCGATTCTGCGTGCCGAGCCCGGGGCCACAATGTTGGCCTCGCCCATGAACTCCGCGACGAAGCGGGTCGATGGACGATCATAAATCCGCTGCGGCGTGTCTATCTGCTGGATGCGGCCAGAATTCATCACCGCAATCCGGTCAGACATAATCAGCGCTTCGCGCTGGTCGTGGGTTACATAGATTGTGGTGATCCGTAGATGATCATGCAGACGCCGGATCTCATACTGCATGGTCTCGCGCAGGTTCTTGTCGAGTGCCGACAGCGGCTCGTCCATCAACATCACGCGCGGTTCGAAGACGATGGCCCGCGCCAATGCCACCCGTTGACGTTGGCCGCCGGATAGTGCGGCAATATTGCGCTCCGCCAGACCATCCAGCTTCACGCGGGCCAAGGTATCAAGCGCCCGCTGACGCGCCTCCGCTCTCGGTACCTTGCGCAGCACCAGCGGATACGCGACGTTCGCCAGGACATTCATGTGGGGAAACAAGGCGTAATTCTGGAATACTATGCCGATGTCTCGTTTGTTGGGCGGCAGGCGGGTGATGTCTCGATCGCCCAAGAAAAGTTTACCGGAATCCGGCCGGACAAAACCGGCCAGAGCCATGAGCAACGTGGTCTTGCCAGATCCCGATGGCCCTAGCAGCGTGAGGAATTCGCCAGCCTGGATGTCGAGCGAAACATCATCCAGTGCGACGTAGGACCCATAAGCCTTGTGCACGCTTTCGATGGTGATCGCGAGCGACTTCATCATGTGCTCCAGCCTTGAAGCGCGTCGCGTTCGACCGGCCTCACGCGACACGCTTCAGGTTCTTGTTTTCATGCATGTCGTTGTCGCGCGCTGCAGATTTCTGCGCGACATGCGTCAGAGCTGAGGGTCAGCGGGCCATCATTTCGTCGAAGGCTCTTTGGGCAGCCTCGCCATTTTTGACCCACCATTCTGAATTGGAAAACACCGAAGTGCCAGCATTTTCAGGGGCGGTCGCAAGGGTCTTCAGACGGTCCTCGGGAATAAGGCCACCCTCATATGCCGCAGGATTGACTGGGCCGTAGGCAATGAAATCGGTCAGCTTGGCAACGCGCGCGGGCTGCGTCATCGCTGCGATGAGCTTCATCGCGGCTTCCTTGTTCGGCGCTCCCTTCGGCACCCCAAGACAGTCCGTGCCGATGACCGAACCCTTGAACGTGTAGTCAGCCGCGCCGCCATCTGCTTTCACGGTTTGGGCTCGTCCGTTCCAGGTAATGACCAAATCCGCCTCACCGTCTTTCAGCAACTGCGCGGACTGGGCGCCCGAGGTCCACCACACGGCGACATCCGGTTTGATCGCTGCAAGCCGCTTGATGGCGCGTTCTAGCCCTTCCGGCGTGCTGAGCACGGAATAGACGTCCGCCGGTGCCACGCCGTCGGAGAGAAGCGCGATCTCGATCGAATCTTGCGCATTGGCGCGCAACGCGCGACGGCCGGAAAATTTGGCAACATCCCAGAATTCCGCCCACGTCTTCGGCGGGTTCTGGCCATAGGTCTTGGTGTTCCACGACATGACGGTGCCATAGGAGTCGAACGGATAGCAGTAGTCGGACTTCGCACCCTCCGGCACGGATTTCGGATCGATGATCTTGTAGTCGAGCGGCTCAAGCAGCGACTGTGCGGCAGCCTGCGCGCCTTCCGGCGAACCCAGATGGACGATATCGGTCGTGACTGCACCCGAGGTAACCTGCATCTTCAGGGCGGCCAGGCCGTCGCTCTGTGTCTCCTCGCGGACATCATAGCCGAGCTCCTTTGCAGCCGGGCCCCACATGGCTTCCTTTATGGCGTTGCCATAATCGCCGCCTGCGGTCGTGATGGTGACCGTCTGCGCGTGCACGGGCAGGGCAGCCGAGATTGCGAATGCTGTTAAGGAAATGCGTAGCCAGGACATAGGTTCTCCTCCCCAACTTTTATGGAATATTGCTTGAAAGAGCCATTATTTTGTAATCGTAACGTTACGATTGCACCTGAATACGCTAGAGTCAAGCTGCTTCCTATGGGAGTTTGGATTGACCGGGATGTCGAATTCGGCAACGTTATGGCGGTCAGCAAATCAGCCGGCGCTTTCGCAAATGAAGTCGGGCGAACAATGGCCAATCTAAAGCAGATCGCCGCGGAACTTTCCCTCTCGGTGACCACGGTGTCCCGCGCTCTGAAGGATGGGCCGGAAGTGCAGCCCTCGACCATAGCCCGCGTCAAGGAGGCGGCTAAGCGGGTCGGCTATTTGCCAAATCATCATGGTCGCGCGCTCAAAACCGGTCGAACGCAGACGCTGACGGCAGTACTGCCGATGGAGACACGAGACCATCTGTCCGATCTGTTGAAGCTTCCTTTAATCGAAGGCATGACGCTGGCGGCGCGGCAAGCCGGTTATAGTCTGTCCATCTATTCCACCACTCCCGACGACGATCCCGTCGAGAGTGTGCAGCGGCAGCTTCAGGCGCGCAGCGCAGACGGCCTGATCATCACGCGCCTGGTGTCGGCTGATGCGCGCGTCAAGCTGCTGCTGGATAAACGCATGCCATTCGTCGCGTTTGGAAGAACCGACCTGGATATCGCGTATCCCTATGTCGATGTCGACAATGAACAGATTGCCTACGAGGCGACCCGGCGGCTCATGGATATGGGCTGTCGACGCATTGCGCTGCAACTTCTCGTTCCGGAGGACCAGACGAGTGCCATGCGTCTTTCCGGGTATGGAAGGGCAATGGCCGAGGCCGGTATTCCGATCGACCAATCGTTGATCGGCCATGGCATGTTCACCATGGAATCGAGCGCGGGCTGGTTCGATCGCTTGCTGGCGTCGTCGGATCCGCCGACGGGCCTCGCGTGCGCCAACGAACTGGGCCTTCTGGGCGCGTTGCACGCCCTCGGCAAGCGGGGTCTTACACCGGGCCGCGACGTCCACATCGTCAGCCGTGACAGCACGCGGCTGGCACGTTTCCTGCCGGCAAAGATCGGAGTTCATTCCGTGGATATGGCGGGTGTTGGACGCAAACTTATCGAAGTCCTGGAGAGCCGGATCATCAATCCGCTTGGGCCGGTGGAGACAATCTTGATGCAAGGCAGATTCGAGCCGGCCGAATAGTCCGGCTGCCCTCAGGAGGCCACCTCGTCTCAAACCGGCCGGATCAGCGCCTTTGCGGCATCTGCTCCCGCTGCAAGGACCCGATCCGACAATTCCGTCCCTTCCAGGGCGCGGGCGAGTTGAAGCGCACCGATGAGCGTTGCAAATATGCCCAGCGCAACGCCCTCGGCATCCTCGGTCTGAGGCAGAGCGTCGGCTATCTGGCGCACCAGGGATTGAGCGCGCTCGGCATAGAGGGCTCGCGTTTCAGGCGGCTGCCGCGCTATTTCCGGCAGCAACGCGGCCGAAGCGCAGCCCTTTCCTGGATTGTCCCGGTGCTCGGCCGATAGATAGGCGTCTATGGCCATTTCCGGGCCGCCGGCGTCCAATGCTTCCTGCACTTCATGCGACTGCGCGTCCAAGGCCGCTGCGACGCTTTCACGGACGAGCTCTGCCTTGGACTGGAAGTGCGGATAGAAGGCGCCGTTCGTCAGCCCGGCGTCGCTCATGATGGTCGCAAGCCCGGACGCCGCGATGCCGTCAGACCGAAAACGTTCGGCGGCGACCTCCATGATCCGGCTGCGTGACGCGTCTTTTCGGCCCTTTTCGTAGCGCATGGTCTTTCTTTCCTGTCCTGCTATTGCATTATGCTCATAATCTGATATTACGATCATAATTCAATTCGTGGAAATAAGCTAGACCTCTCGAACCTGGAACATCAAAATGAATGGGAATTCTGAAAAAACCGCAATCGTGACCGGAGCCTCCTCCGGCATCGGCCGCGCCAGCGCCGAGGCCTTGGCGCGGGCGGGGTTCACTGTCTTCGGGACAAGTCGCCGCAAGACCAGTAATAGCCCAAATGGAGTGACCATGCTGGCATGCGATGTGACGGATGATGCGGCCGTCAGTGCGCTCGTTGCCACCGTGCTCGCGCAGACCGGCCGGATCGACCTCCTGGTCAATAATGCCGGTGTCGGCCTGCTAGGCGGCGCAGAGGAATCCTCGGTCGCACAGGTACAAGCCCTGTTCGACGTCAATCTGTTCGGCGTCATGCGAATGACCAATGCGGTGTTGCCGTCGATGCGGCGGCGCGGCCAAGGGCGCATCATCAATATCGGCTCGATTCTGGGATTGGTACCCGCGCCATACTCAGCTCATTACTCGGCAGTCAAGCACGCGCTCGAGGGCTATTCGGAATCGCTTGACCACGAGGTGCGCGCCTTCAACGTCCGCGTTTCCGTCATCGAGCCGGCATTCGTCCGCACCGTCTTCGACCAGAACGGCATCGAGCCGGATTCGCTGTTGAAGGAATACGATCGGGCTCGAGCCGGGCTCAAGGCGCTGCTGGGCGATGTGATGCCCAAGGCCGATCGGCCGGAAATGGTGGCGGATGTGGTTGTCAAGGCAGCGACCGATGCCCGTCCGCGACGGCGCTATACCGCTGGCAAGGCAGCGCGCCAGGTCAGCCTGCTGCGCCGCTTCGCCCCCGCGGGGATTTTCGACAAGAGCCTGCGCAAGCAGTTCCGACTGCCGGTCTGAACGACAGCGAGCCAGAGGATTTCACGCACATGCGACTAGCAACCACAACACATTTGGCCAGGCCCTACGAGACGGAGGCGCCAAACATGACACATACATCCAATCGGCCGCCGCGTTCACCGGCATTATTCCGGGACGCGCCAACGCTCTCGATCGATGTCGGCGGCACAGCATTTGCTTACAGGGAACTCGGGCCCAGGGCGGGCGTGCCGGTGATCCTGCTCAACCATCTGGCTGCTCAGCTGGACAATTTTGATCCGCGCATCGTCGACGGCCTCGCTGCGACCCGGCGGGTGATTGCCTTCGACAATCGCGGCATCGGTGCTTCGGGTGGCAAAACTCCGTCGACCATTTCCGGCATGGCGCGGGATGCAATCGCCTTTATCCGGGCGCTGGGGTTCGAAGAAGTCGATCTCTTCGGCTTTTCACTCGGCGGCTTCGTGGCGCAGGAGATTGTGCTGACCGAGCCCAAGCTTGTGCGCAAACTCATCCTGGCTGGCACGGGGCCGGCCGGTGGGCAAGGCATCGACAAGGTGACGCCGCTGACGATCGTGGACATGATCAAGGGCGCGCTGACTTTTCGGGATCCGAAATACTATCTCTTCTTCACAAGAACGCCGAATGGCCGCCGCGCCGCAAACGCATTTCTGCAACGATTGAAAGAGCGCCGGAATAACCGGGACAAAGCGGTATCGCTGAGCGCGTTCGGCGCGCAACTCAAGGCGATCAAGGCCTACGGACTGCAGGCGCCACAAGACCTGAGCACCATCCGCATTCCCACTTTAGTTGCGAATGGCGACCAGGACAGGATGGTGCCGAGCAGCAATACCTACGATCTCGCCGGGCGTATCCCGGGGGCGCATCTGGTCATCTATCCGGATGCCGGGCATGGCGGGGTATTTCAGAACTACGCCGATTTTGTCCGGAAAGCCCTGTCCTTCCTCGAGGCTGAGGCCTTGCTGCAGGGCGGGTATGCAGCTGAAAACGTTCGGCTTGTTTCGTCCCGAACAGCAACAGACATTCCTAGAAAGTAACTGCCATGAAGGCATTCGTTGTCGATAAGTATAATAAAAAGGGCACCCTGCGGCTGGCCGAAATGCCGGAGCCGCAGCTCCAGGACAGCGATGTCCTGGTAGAAGTCCATGCCGCAGGGGTGAACCTGCTCGATTCCAAGATCAGAACCGGAGACTTCAAGCTCATCCTGCCCTATCGCCGGCCCTTCATCCTGGGCCACGACGTGGCTGGGAAGGTTATCCGCGTGGGATCGAAAGTCAGCAAGTTCAAAGCCGGCGACGAGGTCTATGCGCGGCCGCGCGATGGCCGGATTGGGACATTCGCCGAATTCATTGCCGTGAATGAGGCCGACATAGCCTTGAAGCCTGCGAATCTCAGTATGGAAGAGGCGGCGTCGATTCCCCTGGTCGGTCTCACCGCCTGGCAGACGCTGATCGAACGGGCAAACCTGAAGAAGGGACAGAAGGTCTTCATTCAGGCTGGTTCCGGCGGCGTCGGGACATTTGCTATTCAGTTGGCCAAGCACCTCGGCGCGACCATTGCGACAACCGCGAGCGCGGCGAGTGCCGATCTGGTGAAAAGTCTCGGCGCCGATGTCGTCGTCGACTACAGGAAAGACGACTTCGAGAAAGTTCTGTCGGGTTACGACGTTGTCTTGAACAGCCAGGACGCCAAGACACTCGAAAAATCCCTGAGCGTGCTGAAACCGGGTGGCAAGCTCATCTCCATCTCCGGTCCACCGGATCCCGAATTTGCCAGGGAAAAGGGACTGAATTTGATGCTGAGGCTGGTGCTGCGCCTACTCAGCCGCGGAATTCGGGCCAAAGCCAAGCGCCGTGGTGTGCAGTTTTCGTTCCTTTTCATGTGGGCGCAGGGCGATCAGCTGAGCAAAATCACCGCTCTCATCGAAGCCAGCGCGATCCGCCCGGTTGTGGATCGGGTCTTTCCATTCGAAGCGACCAATGACGCCCTGGCCTATGTCGAAACAGGACGCGCCAAGGGCAAGGTCGTCATCAAGGTCAGATAGAAAGTCCTTCGAACGCTGCCCGCAGCGTCTCGAACGGCGCGAGTGCGCCGCGCACCTGCACGACGGCGGCGGCGACACGATGGGCGCGCTGCACCGCCTCAGTCGGCGCATGGCCGGCAAGGCGAGCGGCGAGATAGGCGCCGTTGAAGGAGTCGCCGGCGCCGGTGGTGTCGACAGGGTTGGCGACGTGCACCGCCGGCACCGATTGCGAGGTACCGTTTTGCGCTATCAGCGCCGGTTCCTCGCCGTTCTTGACGACGACTTCGCCGACCAGTTTTCGCAGCCGGTCGGCTGTTTTCTGCGGTGTCGTATCACCAAACAGCATCTGCTCGTCGGGAAAGGTCGGGAGCGCGATATCGGCGACGGCGAGCGCCTCGAGGATCGCGGCCTGCGCTTCCTCGCACCGGCGCCATAGCCGCGGCCGGTAATTGGGATCGAAGGCAATCAGCGAGCCGGCCACGCGCGCCTCGGCCACGGCCGTCAGCAGCACCTTGCGTGCATCGTCGTCTAGGATTGCCAAGGTGATGCCGGAAAAATAGACAAGCGCCTGGTTTTCAAGGCTTTTCTGCAGAGCGGCTGGGTCGGAAGCCAGCTGCCTGGCGGCCGCATCGGCCCGCCAATAGGTGAAAGAACGTTCGGCGCCGGTCAGCGTGATCGCATAGAGGCCGGGGCGGGCGCCCGCTATCACCGGGCTGGCGCCGATGCCGATGCCGTTCTCGGCCAGGAACTTGATCTGGTCGCGTGAGAACGGGTCGTCGCCGAAGGCCGACACATAGGTCGCCGGCCGCTCGCCGCTCAAGGCATGCAGCGCCCACAAAGTGTTGAACGTGTCGCCGGCAAAGCCCATGCGCCAGTTCGGCCCGGCCTGACCCGAAAGCTCGAGCATGCACTCGCCGATCGAGGCGATGCCGTTTCCTGCCATGAAGCACTCCTCCATCCCTGCAATTGCGGTGCTGTAGCTTTTTGCGGCCGGCAGCGCCATGCTTGGCGACGGCGGATTCTTGCACTGGGCGCGATTTCCCACAGGGGCGTGGGACGCGACCTGCCCAGCGAAACGTTATCCGCAGAACAGGAATGGGTTTGGCATCGTTATGGCGTTATCTTCTTGGAGGCCTCGGCCTGGCTGCCTTGCTCGCTGGCGTGCTGGCCGTCGTCTATCTGACGGCGCCGCATGCACCCCAACCAAGCTCGGACGTAGGCCGTTCCAAGACGACGGCGAACAAGCTGTTCGTGGCGACTTTCGAGCCGGAGAAAGGCGTCATCCGGCAGGGCGAACTGGAATCCTGGCTGCTGACGCTGAAAACCGTCGAAGGTGCGCCGGTGGAAGGTGCTGCGATAACGATTTCCGGCGGCATGCCGCGGCACAAGCACGGCCTGCCAACCAGCCCGCAGGCGACCGATTACCTCGGCGCGGGGCGCTATCGCATCGACGGCGTGAAATTCACGATGAGCGGGTGGTGGCAGTTGCATTTTGCGATTTCCGCCGCGGCCGGCTCGGACACTGTCGTCTTCAACGTGGTGCTGTGAGGCACTGATGAGCCGGTTTTCCAGCCTTCTCGCGTTGGTGATGGTGGCCGTGCTCGCCGGTTGCAGCAGACCGGAGTTTTCCGATGCCGAAAAGCAGACCATCGCCTCGCTGGCGCTGTCCAAGCTGCCGCCGCTGAAGCCCGACACCACCAACCGCTTTGCCGACGTGCCGGCCGCCGCGGCACTCGGCTCGACGCTGTTTTTCGACACCGGCATGAGCGGCGGCGGCACCGTATCATGCTCGACTTGCCACAAGATCGACCGCCAGTTCCAGGACGACCTGCCCCAAGCGGTCGGCGTCGGCCGCACCAACCGGCGTACCATGCCGTTGGCCGGCGTCGCGCATGATCCCTGGTTCTTCTGGGACGGGCGGCGCGACAGCCTGTGGGCGCAAGCGCTGACACCGCTCGAAAATCCACTGGAGCAGGCCGGCAACCGCGCCGCCTTCGCGCATTACATCAAGGCCCGCTTCGGCGAGCGCTACGAGCGCATCTTCGGGCCGCTGCCCGACCTTTCGGGCGTGCCGGCCAATGCCAGCCCGCTCGGCACCGATGCCGAGAAGGCGGCCTGGAACGCCATGCCCGCCAGCCAAGCCGAGGAGGTCAACCGCGTCTTTGCCAACATCGGCAAGGCGATCGCCGCCTTCGAGCGCTCGATCGAGCCGCCGCGGACGCGCTTCGACCGCTTCGCCATCGACGTGGCCGCGGGCGCCGAGCCGAAAGGCGACGCCGCCTTTTCGCCGGAGGAAATCCTCGGGCTGAAGCTGTTCATCGGCAAGGCCAATTGCGTGACCTGCCACAATGGCCCGCGTTTTACCGACGGCAGCTTCCACAACACCGGCGTGCCGCCGGTCGCGGGCCTGCCGCCGGATCGCGGCCGTGTCGACGCGGTACGCCAAGTCGAGGCCGATCCGTTCAACTGTTTCGGCGCCTTTCGTGACGGCGATGCCAGCGCCTGCCGCGAACTGCGCTTCATGGTCAAGACCGGGCCGGAACTCGTCCGCGCCTACAAGACGCCGTCGCTGCGCGGCGCCGCCACCCGGCCGCCCTACATGCATGCCGGGCAGTTTTCCTCGCTCGACGAAGTGGTGGCGCATTATTCCAAGGCGCCGGCAAGTGTCGAAGGCACGTCCGAGATCCACCCCCTGCAGCTCTCTGACCGCGAGCGCGCGGCACTGGTGGCGTTTCTGAAGACGCTGGCGGAGTGAAAGTGGCTCAGCCCGCTCTGTAGCGATCCTTCGCGCCCCCCTCTGTCCTGCC
>NZ_JBVVQK010000005.1:136735-264417 GCF_055811175.1 Mesorhizobium sp. WSM4828
GTTTCTGAAGACGCTGGCGGAGTGAAAGTGGCTCAGCCCGCTCTGTAGCGATCCTTCGCGCCCCCCTCTGTCCTGCCGGACATCTCCCCCACGAGTGGGGAGATTGGCTGTCATCTCCGCTTTCGCCAATTTTCTAGGTTAGAGAAAAAAGGGCGCTGTCACTGAGGCTGCCGATCTCCCCCCAAGTGGGGGAGATGTCCGGCAGGACAGAGGGGGGCGCTGTCCCGCCAGCGTCACCGCAACTCCTATCGATCCTTCACCGTCTCCATCGCGACAAACGTCGAGGTCTGGGCTACGTGCGGCAGGGCAGAGATACGCTCGCCGAGCACGCGGCGGTAGGCGGCGATGTCGGTGGTGCGGACCTTCAGCAGATAGTCGAAGCTCGACGCCATCATGTGGCACTGCTCGATCTCTGGCACCGCCTGCACGGCGCGGTTGAAGGCGTCGAGCGCGGCCGAGCGGGTGTCGGACAGTTTCACCTGGACGAAGGCGACATGGCCTTCGCCCATGCGCTCACGGTCGATGATCGCCTGGTAGCCCCTGATGAAGCCGTCCTTCTCCAGCCGTTTGACTCGTGACTGCACCGGCGTCTTCGACAGGCCGACTTTCGCCGCCAGTTCCGACATGGAAAGCCGGCCGTTGCTGCCCAGAGCCGACAGGATGTTCCTGTCGATCCGGTCCAATTGGTCTTCTGTCACTGGATTCCTGGTCGAATTGGAGGTGATCAGTCCTAATGATAGATCGATCGATCTGTTCTGTCGACTTCTTTGGACCGACTGCAATCCGCACTTATGTTAGCTTGCGCCGTTCGGTCCGGTGACGCCGGCCCGCTCCCCTATGCTCGCTCTACAGGACCGCCATGCCAGCGCTCGACACCATCCGCCAGCAGATCCGTGCCAATTATTTGCCCGACGAAGATCAGGCGGTGAAGCGGCTGGCCGAGGCGGCCGGGCTGTCCGCGCAAGACCGCAAGGCGATTTCGGCCCGTGCCGCCGATCTGGTGCGCGCGGTGCGCGGCTCGTCCGATCCGCGGCTGATGGAGGTCTTCCTGTCCGCCTATGGCCTCTCGACCAAGGAGGGCGTGGCGCTGATGTGCCTGGCCGAGGCGCTGCTGCGCGTGCCCGACACCGAGACGATGGACGACCTCATCGCCGACAAGATTGCGCCGCACGACTGGTCGGCGCATTCGGGCGGCTCGAGCTCGATCTTCATCAATGCGTCGACGTGGGCGCTGATGCTGACCGGCCGCGTGCTCGACGAAGGCGAGGGCGGCATCGAAGGCACGCTGCGCGCCATGGTGCGCCGGCTGGGCGAGCCGGTCATCCGCAAGGCGGTGGCGGCGGCGATGCGCGAGATGGGCGAGCAGTTCGTGCTCGGCCGCACGATTGCCGAGGCGGTCAGGCGCGGCAGGCCGATGACGCAGAAGGGCTATCTCTATTCCTTCGACATGCTGGGCGAAGCGGCCCGCACCGAGGCCGACGCATTGCGCTATCTCAAGGCATATGCCGACGCCATCTCTTCGCTCGATGCCGGGGCCAACGGCCCCGACATCCGCCAGAACCACGGCATTTCGGTAAAACTGTCGGCGTTGCATCCGCGCTATGAAGTGACGCAGAAGGAAAAGATGCTGCCCGTCATGGCCGAGCGGCTGCTGTCGCTGGCGCTGGCGGCGCGCCATTCGCGCATGGGGCTCAATATCGATGCCGAGGAGGCCGATCGCCTCGATTTGTCGCTCGACGTCATCGAACGGGTGCTGGCCGAGCCGGAGCTGGCCGGCTGGAACGGTTTTGGCGTCGTCGTGCAGGCCTATGGCCTGCGCGCCGCTTTCGTCATCGACTGGCTCTACGAACTGGCGAGGAAATACGACCGCAGCATCATGGTGCGGCTGGTCAAGGGTGCCTATTGGGACACCGAGATCAAGCGAGCGCAGACGCTCGGGCTCGACGGCTATCCGGTCTTTACCCGCAAGGCCAACACCGACGTCTCCTATCTGGCCTGCGCTAAGAAGCTGTTAGCGATGACCGATCGCATCTATCCGCAATTCGCCACACATAACGCCCACACCGTCGCCGCCATCCTGTCGATGACGACGGACCGCGACACATTCGAGTTCCAGCGGCTGCATGGCATGGGCGAAGCACTGCACGAGACGGTGCGCAAGGCCGAAGACACGCGCTGCCGCATCTATGCGCCGGTCGGCGCGCATTCCGACCTGCTCGCCTATCTGGTCCGCCGGCTGCTGGAGAACGGCGCCAACTCCTCCTTTGTCCACCAGCTCACCGACGAGGAGGTCGAGCCTGAGGACATCGCCCGCGACCCGCTCGAGACGGTGGAGAAACAAGGCCCCGCCGCCAATCCGGCGATCGTGCCGCCGTCGGCGATCTTTGGCCCCGGCCGACGCAATTCCAAGGGTTTCGACATCACCGACACGCTGACGCTCGCGGCGATCGACAAGGCTAGGGCCGAGTTCGCCGGGCCGGACCGCTGGCACGCCAAGCCGGTCAGCCGCGCCGCCGGCTATGGCAAGCAGCGTCCGGTCGTCAATCCGGCAAAACCTTCGGAAGTGGTCGGCACGGTCAGCGAGGCCGGCGCCAAGCAGGTCGAGACCGCCGTGCGCATCGCCGTCGAGGCACAACCGGCATGGGCAAGACGCCCGGTCGCCGAGCGCGCTGCCATCCTCAACCGGGCGGCCGATCTCTACGAGGCGAACGCCGTCGAGTTCTTTGCGCTCGCCGCCCGCGAGGCCGGCAAGTCATTGGCCGATGGCGTCGCCGAGGTGCGCGAGGCGGTCGATTTCCTGCGCTACTATGCGGCTGAGGCCGCCAATGCCGAAGCTGGAACGGAGGCGCGCGGCGCCATCGCCTGCATCTCGCCGTGGAATTTTCCGCTCGCCATCTTCACCGGCCAGATCGCAGCAGCGCTCGTCACCGGCAATTCCGTCATCGCCAAGCCTGCCGAACAGACGCCGCTGATCGCCTTCCGCGCTGTCCAGCTGCTGCGCGAGGCCGGCGTACCGGAAGACATCATCCAGCTTCTGCCCGGCGACGGCCCCACGGTCGGCGGCCCGCTGACCGCCGATCCGCGCATTGCCGGCGTCTGCTTCACCGGCTCGACCGAGGTCGCCAAGCTGATCGAAAAGCAGCTCGCCGAGACCGCCGCGCCCGACGCCATGCTGATCGCCGAGACCGGCGGCCTGAACGCCATGATCGTCGATTCCACCGCGCTACCCGAACAGGCGGTGCGCGACATCCTGGCCTCCGCCTTCCAGAGTGCCGGCCAGCGCTGCTCGGCATTGCGCATGCTCTATGTGCAGAAGGACGTCGAGAAGAAGATGCTGGAGATGCTGAAGGGCGCGATGGAAGCGCTCAGCCTCGGCGACCCCTGGCGGATCTCGACCGATGTGGGCCCGGTCATCGACGACGAGGCGCAGGCGTCGATCCGCGACTATTGCACGAAAATGGGCCTGCAGGGCCGGCTGTTCGCCAAGCTCGAAGCACCGAAGGACGGCCGCTTCGTCGCGCCGCACGTCTTTCGGGTCAAGGGCATCGAGGAGTTGGAGCGCGAGGTGTTCGGCCCGGTGCTGCATGTCGCCACCTTCGATGCCGACGAGATCGATGCGGTGATCGCCGCGATCAACCGCAAGGGCTATGGCCTGACCTTCGGTCTGCACACCCGCATCGAAGGCCGCGCCCAGCATTTCGTCGACGGCATCCATGCCGGCAACATCTACGTCAACCGCAACCAGATCGGCGCCGTCGTCGGCGCGCAGCCGTTCGGCGGCGAGGGGCTTTCCGGCACCGGGCCGAAGGCCGGCGGCCCGCATTATCTCCGGCGCTTCCGCAAGGGGCCGGAGGCCGGCACCCATCTTGCCGAAGGCCGCAAGGTGACGGCGACCGAGCTCGCCGACAATCTGCCGGATCCGGCGTTTGGCGGCTGGTCGACGCGTCCGGATCGCGTCGCCATCCTGAGGAAACATCTGCGCGGCAAGGGTGCCGCGGCCATCGGCACTGCAGCCGCGATCGATTTCGGCCAGGTCGACCTGCCCGGGCCGACCGGCGAGGCCAACACGCTGTCGCTGTCGCCGCGCGGCCGCGTGCTGTGCCTCGGTCCGGACGCCGATACGCTGCTTGCTCAGACGATCCAGGCGCTGGCCGCCGGCAATGCCGTGCTCGCCGTCGCACCCGGCGCGCCGGCGGCACTGTCGGCGCTGACCGGCAAGGGCCTGCCGCTGGCGGCGATCGACGGCCGTCCGGACCCGGTCGAAGCGCGCTCGCTGCGGGTCGATGTCGTCGCCTTTTCCGGCACGCCCGAGGCCGCGCGCATCGTGCGTAAGGTCATCGCCGAGCGCGCCGGCCCGATCGTGCCGCTGGTCAGCGAAGTCTATTATCCGGCCGCCTATGCCCACGAGCGCGCCGTCTGCGTCGACACCACGGCGGCGGGCGGCAATGCCAGCCTGCTGGCTGCGGCCTAGGTTTCGCCAGGGCTCGCGTATCGCGGGCAGGGCGGCGCCAACTTTGGTGCCGGCATGGGGACGGTCGCTACCTGATACCGAGCGGCACTTCGAACTGCCAGGCCGAGCGACCAGCTCCGTCTGGAATCGGGGGAAACGGAGAAGCCCGGCGGACCGCGTCGAGAGCGGCCTTGTCCAGCGCGGCAACACCCGAACTGCCCGTCAGCCTGGCGGACCGGACCCCGCCATTCGAAGCGACTGTGAAGGCAACCGTAGCCGTGCCGGTGGCGCGCGTGCGTGTCGAATTGAAGGCCCGCACCAGTTTTGACCTGATCTTGCCGGGATAGTTGGTGACGGCGGCATTGCCGACGCCTGATTTGCCGCCCCTGCTGGCGGTCAGGATCTTGCCGTCCTTCTTGCCGTCGGCCGTGCCGCGCGCGACATCCGTTTCGTCACGGCCGCCGGAGCCGGTCTTTCTCTTCTTGGAATCGGCTTTGGCAAGTGCCTTGCCCGACTTCTTGCGCAGGGCCGGCTTTTCAGGTTCGTTTGCTTCGGCCTTCCTGGCCGGCTTGCTCTTTGCAGTTGCCTTCTTCGACTGCCTGGGCTCCGGCCTGTCCAGCTTCGGTTCTTCCGCCGCGCTGACTGTCTCGGTCGTCTGGACTGTTTCGGCTGGCGCCGGTGCCCTTGTCTCGGCAGGCTCGGCCGTTTCGGTGGCGCTCACCGGCGGCGGCACGGCATTGTCGTCGGCAGGCACCAGCCTGTCGGTCGCAAGGATGTCGGGCGAGGGGTCCTGGCGCGCCGGCTGGACCGGTTGCGCAGGTGCGGGCTCGGTGCGATCGGCAAGGGCAGCAGTTTCCGTTGCGGCCTGGCTGACCGGCTCGACCACTCCCGATGCTTCGGCCGCGTCAGTGACCGGCTGGAGCGTCTCCTCGGCCGCGGTCGCCTGTGCCTCGACCGTTTCGACGGGCTTGGCGTCGAGCATGGTCACCATCGTTACGTTGGCCACTTCCCGGTCGTCTGCGGCATTGCCGGCCGCCTGCTGCGGATCGGCGCCGAGCAGCATTTCGCCTTGCTGGTCGGCACCTTCGATCGTTGGCCGGTCGTCCGGCAGCGTGAGAAAGGCCAGCGCCAAGGCTACGTGGAATGCGCAAGAGCAGGCGATCGCCACCGTCCAGTTGCGGCGCCGCTGCGTCTGTCGTGCCTGCCACAACGGCTCCACAGGGACCGTAGGCAAGTCGCTATCGGCATCGGCGATGTAACTGTCTTCCGGCCTGTCGCGCGGCGAAACACGCAGCGCCCCGCGCGGGATGGCGAAATCCGGATCGTCCGGCTCCGGCGGCAGGATGCCGGCTAGCGGCCACGCCACGGCGTTTCGTGCGAAGGCGGGTTCCAGTCCCAAAATTCAGACCCCAAAGGCGATGCCGGTCCTGGTCTGCGTCTTCAGTCCGCGCATGCAGGCATTCGGCTCGGCGCCGGCGCATTCCGTAGCGCTGTTGATCAACACGCGGCTGACCTTGCCGCAATCGGTGCCGGCAAGGTCGAAACGCGTCACCTTGGTCTTGCCTGCCGGCAGCTCCTTGAAATCGAGCACGGTCAGCCGATCGACGACACCGACCTCGTTGAACAGCGCGATCTCGAATGCCGCCTTGGACAGACCGGCGCCGAGATTGTTGGTGACCACGAAGGTCAGGCGGCAGCCCTTGTCGGAAGGCTGCGCGCCGTTGAGCTCGAGGAGAAGCGCCGGCGCTTGCTGTTGTGTCCATGCCGGAGCCGCCGCAAGCGACATTGCCAGCGCCGCGGCGAACAGACGAAGGGATGCCGTCATGCCTGTCATTGTCGTCAGCCTCCAAACCTCATGGTCGCCGCCAGCTTCAGCGTGACGCCGGGCTCGTAGACGACGCTCGTCGTCGACGCGTTCAGCGGGTTGGCATATTTGACGTCGAACAGATTGTCGGCGCGGAAATCGACCTTGAAATTGTCGGTCGCCTGGTAGCTGGCGAATGCATTGACCAGCGTGTAGTCCCTGGCCACCGGATTGCCCTGCGGCTTGCCGTTGTATTGCACCTCGCCGCCGATGGTCAGCCGGTCCTCGAGAAAGCGAAAGCCGAGTTGCCCGGTGACCCGGGAGGAGGGAACGGTGACAAGGTCCGCCCGTTCGCCTTCATAGGAAATCGTGCGGCCGTCGGTGACCGAGGCGGAAAGCCCGGCAAAGCCCCAGGCGGCGTCATAGACGCCCTCCATCTCGAAGCCGCGGATCTTGGCCTTGGCGAAATTCTGATACTGGAAGCAGATCGGTATGCCCGGACCGAACGGGCAGCCGCTGGTCGGGTCGAACGCCGATAGAGTTACGCCGTCGATGTAATCGTCGACATTGTTGTTGAAATAGGCCGCCTTCAGCCGCAGCGCGTCGTCGGCCTCGATGACGCCGTTGGTGCTGTAGTTGACGCCAAACTCCACAGTCTTGCCGGTTTCGGGCTTGAGATTGGGGTTGGGGAGGAACGGGAAGCTGACGCCGGCTGGATGGTTGCCGCTGATCAGGGTCTCCGACAGCGACGGAGAACGGTAGCCTTCCGCATAAGTGCCGTAAAATTGCAGCCCGGAAAGGCTGGCGGTTTCGAAGGGCGAAACGCCCACGGTGATGCGTGGCGACAGCCGGTTGCCAGAGGTTTCGCCGACATCGCTGTCGAGCTTGTAGCTGTCGTAACGCAGCCCGGCGATGACCTCGAGCCAGTCCCAGGTGAGCTTGTCCTGAACGTAAGCGCCGGAGACGTTCCTGTTGCCCGAGGGCGTGTAGAAACTGTCGCCGCCCGCGGTGCCGCCTGTCTCGACATCGTCGCCAACCCAGTCGCCGCCATAGGTCAGCTCATGCGCAATGCCGACGGTCTCGAATCTCGACGTGTTCCAGATGTCGATGCCGGAGGTGCCGATGTCGAACGTCGATTTCGAGCCCGCCGGCAAAACCACGGGCAGGCCGGTGACCGGATCAAACCGGTTTTGCGCGACAAGGGTCGTCAGATCGAGCTTGGTCTTATTGTAGGAGGCGTTGATGTGGAGATCGAGCCAGCTCTTGTCTTCATCGGTGATGTTGTAGCGGGCCGTGAAGGTATTCGCCTTCAGGTCGGCGTCGTTCACCGGCGCGCTGCCGCTGGTCTCGGTCCATCCGTCGTTCGAGCCGATCCAGCCCAGCTTCAGCTCGCTGTTTTCGCTGGGGCGGATGGTCGTCTTGAGGAGGCCGCTCAAGACGTCGAAGCCGGTGCCCGCTACAGTCTCGCCGCCGCCATGCTTGTAGTCGTCATAGTCGCGGTAGACGATATTGCCGAGCACGTCCCAATTCTCGTTGATGCGATAGGCGCCGCTGGCGCTGGTGGTCCAGCCTTCACCGTTGGTTTCATAACGTCCGGTCGCTGATGCCGCCCAGGTCTCGTCCGGCTTGAGGAAATCCTGCGCATCCTTGGTGTCGAAAAAAACGACGCCGCCGATCGCCCCGGAGCCATAGGTGTTGGCGACCGGGCCGCGGATCACATCGACAGATTTGATCAGTTCCGGATCGATGTAGAAGGTCGATTGCGTACCGTGATCCGAGCGCTGAAAATTCTGGCGGGCGCCGTCGACAATGACGGAGACGCGGCCGAAATCCTGCAGGCCGCGGATGTTGATGCTGGAGCTGACACGCCTTGCGTCGGCTTGGACGGCGACACCCGGCACACCGAACAGCATCTCGTTGGGCGTCGTCGCCATGCGGCGCTCGAGCTGTTCCTCGTCGACATGGCTGGCCGAAGCAAGCGACTCGATCGCCGTCTCGCCGGTACGGCTGAGGATCAGGATCTTGTCGAGCAGCGTGGTGCCCGCCGGCTTTGCCTGTTCGGGCTGTTGAGACGGGTCAGTCTGCTGCTGGTCGGCTGCCGGCTGGGCGGCCTGCTGGGCGCCGGCCGGTGTGGCGAGCAGCGGGATCGCCGCCGCGCCGGCCAAAAACGCAGCCATTTTGCTTGTCATAGAACAATGTGTCAGGCCGCTGCCCGCCAGCCGTCCCCAATTCGCCAACCCCATGCTGCAACTCCAAGAATCCATGTTCGATGCTGGCTGGCTTGGGGCTCGCTGGCATTTTTCATCGCATCCGGCATCTTAAATGTTGACTCATTTACTCCGGTATTGCACTGCTAGATAACATGATCATTCGAGTCAAGATTTGAATCGGCATTTCACGCAGGCGCCGAGCCAGATGCCCGGCACAGGAAAGGGATCGAACCAATGAACACGCACAATCCCAGCGACTTTCGCTATCGCGTCCGCCGTTCAGACGAAAATTCCGTCCGTTTCGACCGAGTCCAATCGGCCGTGAGAACGCTGTCCAGCAACACGCTGTTCCAGGGCGAGCACGAGATCGGCATCGAACATCACGGTGCGATGTACCGGCTGAAGATCACCCGGCAGGGCAAGCTCATCCTCAACAAGTAGGTGGTAGAAATGGACCAGCGCGTAAAACCCGCCCCGCACGAGATCCGGCGGGCACGGGCAGACAATCCGAAAATGCGCGAGCGCGACCTCGCCGCTAAGCTCGGGATTTCGGAGGCCGAACTGGTCGCCGCGCATTGCGGCGACGGCGTCGTGCGCGTCGAGCCGCGTGTCAACGACCTCCTGACTGGCCTCGAAGCTGTCGGTGAGGTGATGGCGCTGACCCGCAACGAAAGCGCGGTGCACGAGAAGATCGGCGTCTACGAAAGGGTCGTCACCGGCAATCACAATGCCATGGTGCTCGGTGAGAACATCGACCTGCGCATTTTTCCAAAAGTCTGGGCGCACGGCTTTGCCGTGGAGAAGCGCGATGGCGCCGACATCCGCCGCAGCCTGCAGTTCTTCGACACCGCAGGCGAGGCGGTACACAAGGTGCATCTCAGGCCAGCCTCCAACCTCTACGCCTATCAGAAACTGGTGGCCGGGCTGGAATCGCCGAACCAGGAGCCGACGGTGGCGATTTCAGCGGGCGCGGCTGACGACGAGACCGAGCCTGCGGACAATTTGGCGAGCATCGACGATCTGCGCGACCGCTGGAGCCAGCTGACCGACGTCCACCAGTTCTTCGGCATGCTGAAGACATTGAAGCTCAGCCGCCGCCAGGCGGTACGTTTGGTCGGCCAGGACTACGCCTGGCTGGTCGACAAGAATGCGGTGAACGCCATGTTCAACCACGCCGCTGCTGGCGCCATGCCGATCATGTGCTTTGTCGGCAATCGCGGCTGCATCCAGATCCATTCCGGCCCCGTCGCCTCGATCAAGCCGATGGGACCATGGCTCAACGTGCTCGACGAGACCTTCCACCTGCACCTGCGGACCGACCACATCGATGAGGTCTGGGCCGTGCGCAAGCCGACCAAGGACGGCCATGTTACGTCGCTCGAAGTCTATGGCGCCGACGGCAAGATGATCATCCAGTTCTTCGGTAAGCGGCATGAAGGCGAAAGCGAGCGCGAAGACTGGCGCTTTCTGGCCGAAAACCTGCCGCGTATTCCAAGCCCGACCGCAGCCTAAGGAAAACGACGATGGTTCTTTTCTCCAGGTTGGCATCGGTCTCCAGGTCGGCGCCTGGTCCTGCGGCCGCTGTTTTCCTGGCGTTCGCCGCGCTGATGCCGGCTCAAGCCGCCGAGGGCATCGCGACTTTCGCCGACCGCTCGCGGATCGTGGCCATCGGCGGCTCGATCACCGAGATCGTCTACGCGCTCGGTGAACAGGATCGTCTTGTCGCGCGCGATTCGACCAGCCGCTATCCGCAAGCGGCGGTGGAACTGCCGGATGTCGGCTACATGCGCCAGCTGTCGCCGGAGGGTGTGCTGTCGGTCAATCCGTCGGGCATATTGGCCCTGCACGGCAGCGGACCGAAGGAAGCCGTCGACGTCTTGAAGAAATCAAGCATCCCATTCATCGAGGTGCCCGAGCGCTATGATAATCAGGGCATTCTCGAAAAGATCCACATCGTCGGCAAGGCGCTCGGCACCGAGGCCAAGGCCGATGCGCTGGCGGCCCAGATAGACGCCAAGCTGAAGGCAGCCGAAAAGCAGACCGCGTCGATCAAGGCGCGCAAGCGCATCCTGTTCGTGCTGTCGATGCAGGGCGGCAAGCTGCTTGCCGCCGGCAGCGACACCGCCGCCGACGGCATCATCAAGCTTGCGGGCGGCATCAACGCCATCGACGGCTTTGCCGGCTACAAGCAATTGTCGGACGAGGCAGTCATCACCGCCAGGCCCGACGTGATCCTGATGATGAACAATGCCGGACCGGCCACCGCGGATGACGAATTGTTTTCGAACCCTGCCGTGGCTTCGACGCCGGCGGGTGCCGCCCGCAAGCTGATCCGCATGGACGGCGGCTATCTGCTCGGCTTCGGTCCGCGCACGGCCGACGCCATCCACGATCTCGCCGTCTCGCTCTATGGCAGCCAGGTCACGGATTGAGCGCGATGGCCGATCATTCGATCGGCGGTGCGGCGGGCATCATGGCGACGGCCGCCGAGGGTGACCGTTCGCGGCGCGCCCGCATCGTCATCCTGTTCCTGTGCCTGGCGCTTGTCCTTGTCGTGCTGTTGTCGCTGACATCGGGCGCATCCGATGCATCGGCCGTCAGCGTTATCAGCGACTGGCTGTTGGGTGCGGCGCCCGGCAATGAGGCGCTGAATGCCCGCGACCGCCTGATCGTCTATGACATCCGTCTGCCGCGCGTCATCCTTGGCGTGCTGATCGGCGCCGCGCTTGCCGTCTCCGGTGCGGTCATGCAGGGGCTGTTCCGCAATCCGCTGGCCGACCCCGGCCTGATCGGCGTTTCCGCGGGATCGAGCCTTGGCGCGGTCGCCGTCATCGTGCTCGGCGCCACGGTGCTCTCGCCGTTCACTTCGGCGCTGGGCACGCTTGCTTTGCCGCTGGCGGCATTTTGCGGCGGGTTGGCAACGACCTTGGTGCTCTATCAGGTCGCTACCAGGCATGGCCGGACCTCGGTCGCGACCATGCTGCTCGCAGGCATCGCGCTGGCGGCGCTTGCCATGGCGCTGACCGGCATCCTGATCTTCATGGCCGACGACCGGCAATTGCGCGACCTGACCTTTTGGCAGTTCGGCTCGCTGGGCGGCGCAACCTGGCAGAAGATCGGCTCGGTCGGGCCGGTCATCGTGCTGGCGCTGACGGCAATGCCGTTCCTGGCGCGCGGCCTCAATGCGCTGGCGCTCGGCGAGGCCACGGCCGGCCATCTCGGCATTCCGGTGCAGCGGCTGAAATACACCGCAATCGTCGCCGTTTCGGCGGCGGTCGGGGCGTCGGTCGCGGTCAGCGGCGGCATCGGCTTTGTCGGCATCGTCGTGCCGCATTTGCTGCGCCTGGCGATCGGTCCGGACAATCGCTACCTGCTGCCGGCGTCAGCACTGCTCGGCGCTTGCCTGCTGCTTTTGGCCGATGCCGTCGCGCGCACCATCGTGGCGCCGGCCGAGCTGCCGATCGGCATCGTCACCGCGATCGCCGGCGCGCCGTTCTTCCTCTGGATCCTGCTGCGCAAGCGCGGCGTCGTCGACCTTTAGAGCAGGATGAATTGAAGTTGGTTCAATCATCCTGCTCTAAGTCTTTGTTTTTTGTGCATGATCTTATCCGAAAAGTCTGCAACTTTTCGGGATCATGCTCTAGGAGGGCGTGATGATCGAAGCACGGGATGTTTCGGTGGCGATCGGCGGTAAGCGCATTGTCGCCAATGTGGATTTCGAGGCGCGGCCTGGCGAAATCGCGGCCATCGTCGGCCCCAACGGTTCGGGCAAGACGACCTTCCTCAGAGCACTGTCCGGCGATCTTGGCTATTCGGGAGAGGTCACCGTCAACGGCCGCAATCTGTCCGCGATGAAGCCGGTCGAGGCGGCGACGGTGCGCGCCGTGCTGCCGCAGGCGACGACGCTGTCGTTTCCATTCACGGTGCGCGAGATCGTCAGGCTTGGCCTGGTCGGCGGGCGCTCCGGCGTGCTGCCCGGCGAGGATCAGCGCCTGCCCGAACGGGCGCTGGCTCGCGTTGACCTCGACGGTTTTGCCGGCCGCTTCTACCAGGAGCTGTCCGGCGGCGAACAGCAGCGCGTGCAGCTTGCCCGTGTTTTGTGCCAGGTGTGGGCGCCGGTGCTCGACGGCAAGCCGCGCTATCTGTTCCTCGACGAGCCGGTGTCCAGCCTCGACATCAAACACCAATTGATCATCATGGACATCGCGCGTGATTTCGCCGGACGCGGCGGCGGTGTGGTCGCCATCCTGCACGACCTCAATTTGACGGCGATGTATGCCGACCGGATTTTCGTCATGCATCGCGGCAAGCTCGCCGCTACAGGCTCGCCGCAACAGGTGCTCAGCGACGAGCTGATCGAAAAGGTCTTCGATTGCCGGCTGAAGGTTAGCGTGTTGCCGGCCGCAAACATGCCATTCGTATTGCCGCAATCGGCAGCGTAGGCAATCAGAGAAATCAGGCGGCCGGCGCCCTTTGCACCAGCATGTCGATGCCGAGCAGGTGCCTCACGTTCGGGCGCGCCGCCACCAGATCGGCGATCGTGTAGCGAGACAGCACGGCGAAGAAGGCGTTGAGCGCTTCGCGCAATGCCGAATTCAACGCGCAGCTGTCGACCAGCGGGCATTCGGCGGCGTCGTTCTCGAAGCACTCGGCCATGGCAAAGCTTTCCTCCGTCACGCGCACGACGTCGAACAGGCTGATTGATTCGGCCGCGCGGCCGAGCCTGACGCCGCCATTCCTGCCGCGCACCGTTTCGATCAGGCCGTTTTCGACCAGCGGCTGCAGGATCTTGAACAGGAAAAGTTCAGATACCGAATAGGCGGCGGCGATCTCGGGGATGCGGCTCAACCGCTCGGTGTTGGCGGCGCAATACATCAGAATGCGCATGGCGTAGTTGGTCTGACGGGTAAGCCGCATTGTGTCCTCACATAACAGTGGTTGGCGTCAATATGGCCTATAGTTTGGAACAATTCCAGACTGGCGCTGCATAATAGGTGAATTCCGGCGTCAAGTTTGCGTGCACGATTGCGCGCGCCGGAACCAGCGGCGCGCTTTCTGGGGCAGGCGACACTAGATAAGTTCGCATACACGATCAGGAGCGGCCCATCATGTCACGACCAGCCCCGGCATTTGCATCCGTCGCGTCCGTCCGGTTCGACGCCGATGCCGACGCCAAGCTTTCGGCGCTCAGGCGCACCAAGTTCGCCGCCGCCGCAGCACTTGCGTTTTGCGTGCTGGTCTTTGCGGTGGCGAAATCGCTCGAGAGCCGGCATGCGTGGCTGGGCTTCGTCGCCGCTTTCGCCGAGGCGGCGACGATCGGCGGGCTGGCCGACTGGTATGCGGTGGTGGCGCTGTTTCGGCGGCCGCTTGGCCTGCCGATCCCGCATACGGCGATCATCCCGGAAAACCAGAATCGCATCGCGGACAATCTCGGCCGCTTCATCGAGGTGAATTTCCTGGCGCCGGAACCGGTGCGCGAAAAGCTCGCCGAGGTCGACTTTTCCGCGCTGGTCGCGGACTGGCTGGCCGACCCGAACCGCGCCGCCGATTTGTCGCGCTTCGTCGGCCGGCTGGTGCCGCAGACGCTGGCGGCGGTCGAGCAATCCGGACTGCGCGGCTTCGTCACCAGCCGTATGCTGGAGCAGATCGAAAAAGTGCCGCTGGCGCCGCTTGCAGCCGAGCTGCTGTCGACGCTCACCGACGATCGCCGCCACCAGAAATTATTCGACGAGTTCACCAAGGTGGTCGGCCGCTTTTTGAGCGACGAGCAGGCGCTGGCGACGATGCGCGAGAAGATCCGCGAGGAACTGCCGTCGCTGTTCAACCTGTTTCGCGCCGACGCCTATCTGTTGAAGAAGATCGTTGCGTCGGCCGGCTCGCTGCTCGATGAAGTGCGGGCCGATCCGCACCACCCGATGCGCGCCGAATTCGATCTTTTCGTCGAAACCTTCGTCGAGCGGTTGAGGACATCCAAACAATATGCCAGGCGCGCCGAAAAGCTGAAACGCGATTTCCTTGCCCGGCCGGAGCTCAGCGCGCTGGCCGGCGATATGTGGGACAGCCTGCGGCTGTTCATCGAGCAGGACGCCAAGGCGCCGAATTCGATGATCCGCGACCATCTCGCCACCATGTTCGTCGAGGTCGGCCGCCATCTTGCCGACGACGCGCAGATCAGGGCCGACATGAACCAGGGGTTCATCGTGGCGCTGGCGTCCTTCGTCGAAAGCCAGAAGAGCGGCGTGTCCAAGTTCATCGCCGATCAGGTCAAGCGCTGGGACCTCGCGCAACTGACAAGGCTGATCGAAATGAACATCGGCAAGGACCTGCAATATATTCGCTTCAACGGCATGATCATCGGTGGCCTTGCCGGGCTCGTGCTCTACACCGCCGAACGGCTGTTTCTCGTCGGCTGACTCGTCCGAATGGACCGCTGAGCTTCGCTGCACTATCTTCCGTGCAGTGACGGCGTTCACGGCAACAGGGGGAGAGAACCAGCATGGCAAAACGACCGGAGTCCGACTCCTTCATCGACATGTTCGGCAAGTTCGGCCGCGACCTGAAGCTGCCGAATGTCGACGTCGAGGCGATCCTCGCTCACAACCGCAAAAACTTGGAAGCGCTGGAGAAGTCGGCCCGGGCGAGTGCCGCCGGAGCGTCGGCGCTGTTGTCCAGGCAACGCGAGATGCTGCAGGACACGCTGCGCGAAATCACCGACATGGCACAAAACTACAGGGCGCCCGGCAATCCGCAGGAAATGATGCAGAAGCAGGCGGCGTTCGCCAGGAAATCCTTCGAGACCGCGCTGAAGAATGCCGTCGAGATTGCCGAACTGGCGAGGGCGTCCGGCACCGAATCGATCGAAATCCTGCGCAGCCGCATCAAGGAGGCGATGGAGGAGATCCGCGCCGGCCACGACAAGAAATAAGCTGTTCCCCAGCAGCACGCTTGCCGGCGGCGAAGACCGGCGGTTCGCGGCCGAAGAATATGCGCTGGAATCGCACTGGCGAATTGACAGGGGCGGCCCGTCGTGGTCCGGAACAGGCAAGCGATCGGGAAAGCAGGAATGACGCAGATACGGCCGAGGACGCCGCCGACCTTCGAGCAACTCAGGGCGATGGCCGGGCAGGAGTTGGGCGTCTCGGACTGGACGCTGGTCGATCAGCACCGCATCGACCAGTTTGCCGAATGCACTGGCGATCATCAATGGATCCATGTCGATCCCGAGCGGGCGAAGCGGCAAAGCCCGTTCCGCACCACGATCGCGCATGGCTATCTGACCCTGTCGATCATCGGCGCGCTGGCGCTCGAGATGGGGATCGTGCCCGAAAACACGCAGGCCGCCTTCAACTACGGTTTCGACAAAGTGCGTTTCGTGGCGCCGGTCAGGGTCGGCTCGCGAATCAGGCTGCGCACCACGCTGTTGTCGATGGAAGACAAAGGTCCGGGGCAGTATCTGATGAAGGCCGCCAATACGGTCGAGATCGAAGGCGAGCAGAGGCCGGCGCTGACCGCCGAGACGCTCGTCATGCTTTATGCGCGCCGCAAGCGAGCCGGCACCTGAGAGTTCAGCCTCGGGTGCGCGGCGGCGCAATCAATGCGACATTGCGTCTTCAAGCGCCCTGAAAATCCGGTCGTCTCCTGATTGGGCGACGTTGAAGCGCATGTAACGACTGGCTGACCGGGACAGGCTGAACGCATTGCCGGGTGCAAGCACGACATTGGCCGACAGGGCATGGCGGGCGACATCCGCGGCATCTATCCCCTCCGGCAGCCTGCACCATAAGAACATGCCGGCCGGCTGATCTATCCATGGCACGATGCCGATTGCCCTGAGGCGGGTGCTGGTTTCTTCCATGGCGCGCGAGAGCCGCGCGCGCAGCAGATCGACGTGCTTGCGATAGAGGCCGTCCTTCAGCAGCGTCAGCACCAGTTCGGATGTAAGCCGACCGCTGCCAAACGACGTGGCGATCTTGAGATCGGTCAATCCTTCTATCCAGTCGCGAGGAGCTGCGATGAAGCCGCAGCGCACCGATGCCGACAGCGTCTTGGAAAAGCTTCCGATATGGATGACCCGGCTGAGGCCGTCGAAGGCAGCCAGCCTGGGCGCCGGCGTGTGTTCGAAATCGGCGAAGATATCGTCCTCGATGATCGTCAGCCCCGACTGGTCGGCGAGCTTCAGCACCCGATGGGCAACGACCGGGGACAATATGGCGCCGGTCGGATTGTGGAGCGCCGAATTGGTGATGTAGAGGCGCGGCCGATGTTCGTTCAGTGCCTGCGCGAACAACTCGATGTCCGGACCCGAGCGCGTGTAGGGGACGCTGATCACCTTGGCCCGATGGGCGCGCAACAGGGCATGGAAGTTGAAATAGCAGGGATCGTCGACCAATACCGTGTCACCCGGTTCGAGCAGGAACCGGCACAGCAGGTCGATCGCCTGGGTTCCCGACTCCGTCAGCATGATCTGGTCCGGAGAGGCTTCGATGCCGTGCTCGGCCATGTGCCGTGCCAGCAGGTGGCGTAGCGCCGGCAAGCCGAGCGGCGTGCCGTAATCGGTCAGCGCGGCATCGTCGGCGCGGGCCACCGTCCGCAATGCCCGGCGCAATCCAGCCTCGGGCATCCATGACGCCGGCAACCAGCCGCAACCCGGTTTCAGGACGCCATCGCCGGCTTCCAGCGATTGGCGCGAGACCCAGAGTGGGTCGACAGCACGGTCAAGCCTGGGGCCGATCTCGGCCAGCGACAGCGGAGCCAACGGTCCGGCGGCATAGAAACCAGAGCCCGGCCGCGAGCGGATCATGCCTTCCGCCGCTAGACGCTCATAGGCTTCGACCACGGTGGATTTGGAAACCTGCATGGCCTTGGCGAAAGCCCGGATCGAAGGCAGCCGCATTCCCGGTGTCAGGCTGCGCGCGGCGATCCTGTGCCTGATCGTCGCCATGACGCTTTCGACAAGCGTCCGGCTGCCCTCATCTGTTGTCGTCTGCTCGTCCATCCGTACTGCTCGCCCTACCATGACGGTTTTGTCAAACTGTAACCGATTGTCTCTGGCGGAGCCATACGCCCGGCCCGATAGAGGGCGAAAACGAGCGGGGCATCGATGGACAAGGCGGCAAGTGGCCGGGCGGCGAGTGGCTGGGCGGCGAGTGGCTGGGTCAACGGGTTCATAGGCGTGCTGATCTTCAGCGGTTCGCTTCCGGCGACGCGCGTGGCGGTGATGGATTTCGATCCGGTGTTCGTAACGGTCGCCCGTGCGGCTTCGGCGGGCATCCTCGGCCTGGCGCTGCTGCTTCTCTTTCGCCAGAAGCGCCCGGAGCGGCGAGATCTGTTCCCGCTGGCGATCGTGGCGCTTGGCGTCGTGGTCGGCTTTCCCCTGCTGACGGCGCTGGCGCTCAAACACATCAATTCGGCTCACTCGATCATTTTCGTCGGCCTGTTGCCGTTGGCGACCGCGATCTTCGGCGTGGTTCGAGGCGGTGATCGCCCGAAGCCGGCGTTCTGGCTGTTCTCGTGCCTCGGCAGCGCCCTTGTCGCCGGTTTTGCGGTCACGCAAGGCCTGTCGGTCTCGCCGCTCGGCGACATCTTGATGCTGGCCGCCATTATCGTGTGCGGATTGGGCTATGCCGAAGGAGCGGCGCTGTCGCGCAAGCTCGGCGGTTGGCAGGTGATCTCGTGGGCGCTGGTGCTGTCGCTGCCGGTCATGCTGGCGCTGACGTTCATCACCATGCCGCCGTCGCTCGAAAGTGCCGGCACGGGCGCCTGGATTGGCCTGGCCTATGTTTCGCTGTTCAGCATGCTGATCGGTTTCGTGTTCTGGTATCGCGGCCTGGCGCAAGGCGGCATCGCCGCGGTCGGGCAGTTGCAATTACTGCAGCCCTTCTTCGGCCTGGGGCTGGCGGCAGCGCTGCTGCATGAGCAGGTCAGTCCCGCCATGGTCGCCGTCACCGCCGCTGTCGTGCTTTGCGTCGTCGGTGCCAAGAGATATGCGAGATAGGTGCGCCAGCTGCCGGAGTTGCATGCGAACCGGGTGGAATCCTCAAGGATGCTTGGCAACGATATCTGTTCGCCCGGCAGTGGTGCGGGCTGAAAATATCGCAAGGATCAGCGCCGCCACGACCAGGGCCGTCGCGACCTGGAAAGTGACCTGCATCCCGCGTGCGGCTGCCGCAGATGCCAATATCTGCTGACCGGTGCCTTCGCTTCCGCCAGCCGATGCGAACGCAAACACCGCGCCCATCACCGACGCACCGGTGATCAGGCCGAGATTGCGCGACAGATTGAGCAGGCCGGAGACGACGCCGCGCTGGTCGGATGCCACACCGGTCATCACGGCCGAATTGTTGGAGGTCTGAAACAGGCTGTAGCCGGTGCAGACGACGATGATTGGTACGACATAACCGGCAATGCCGAATTCCGCCCGCGACAGAGCAATAGTACCAATGGCGAGATCGAGCAGGCCAATGATCATCATCCGGTGCGCCCCGAAACGATCGACCAGCCGTCCGGCCGGCAGCGCCGCCAGTGCGGTAACCAGAGGGCCGGTCGACAGAACCAGCCCGACCATGGCTGCGTCCAGCCCAAGCGCGCGCGACAGATAGAATGGCGCGACCACCAGCGTCGCCATCATCACGGTGGCGACGATCAGGCTCATGACGAGGCCTGCGTTTAACGCCTGGTCGCGGAACCTCGCAGGTTGGATCAAAGGGTTCTCAGCCCTCGTCTGCGCAATGACGAACAGCAGGCCACCCACGGCGGCGGCAATCAGCAAGCCGACATTGAGAGAACCAAAACTGCCGCGCCCAAGGGTCATGGCGAGCGCATAGGCGGCGAGCGTCAGCGCGAGCAAAGCCGTGCCGATCCCGTCGAAACCGCGCCGATCCGGTTCCGATGTCTTTTTTCCGGCCGGCAGGACGCGCCAGGCGAGCGCGAAGGCCAGCGCTCCCAACGGCAGATTGATGAGGAAGATCGCTCGCCAGCCGAGGCCGGCGATCAGCAGTCCGCCAAGCGAGGGACCAAGCGTAGTGCCGATCGCCGACATGGCGCCGAGCAGGCCCATGGCGCTGCCGGTTTTTCCCCGGGGAACCGTGTCCGCGACAAAGGCCAGCGTCAGAGCCATCATGACGGCCGCGCCGAGCCCCTGTGCCGCCCGTGCGGCGATCAGCAGCCAGAGCGTCGGCGCGAGCCCGCAAAGCACGGATGCAAAGGTGAACACGGCAATGCCGCCGAGCAACAGCGGGCGGCGGCCGAATATATCGGCGAGCCGCCCGGCGCTGACAATCAAGGTGGTGATGGCGAGCAGATAGGCCAGGACGACCCATTGGACGAGCTGGAACGATGAGCCGAACGCCTGCATCAGCGATGGCAGCCCAACGCTGGCGATGCTGGTGGCGAGCGACGACAGCAGCGTTGAAAGCGACAGGCTTGCCAATGCCCATCGGGTCGAGCGGGCGCTCACCGGGGCAACTTCGTCCCAGGTCTTTTCAGCGGTCGATGCCACGGTGAACTCCTTTGCCGGCAAGCCCCAAATCGGAGCTGCCGGACGCTATTCCCTCGCATGATGTGGCGGAAGGCGCAGCGTTTGCATCTTATTCGTGCATGAAACGCCACATCGCGGCCGAGCTGTGCTACGGTTCTTCCATGTCGTCGCCCGATCTCAATCTGCTTGTCGCCCTCGATGTGCTGCTGAGCGAGGGCAGTGTGGCGCGCGCGGCCGGGCGGCTGCGCCTCAGTCCCTCGGCGATGAGCCGGACGCTGGCGCGGTTGCGCCAGGCGACAGGCGACCCATTGCTGGTCCGGGCCGGCCGTGGCCTGGTTGCGACACCCCGCGCACTGGAATTGCAGCAACAGGTAGGCCGCGTCGTTCAGGACGCGGAGGCGCTGCTGCGTCCTGCCAGGCTTCTCGACCTCTCTGCTCTCGACAAGGTCTTCACGCTGCGCGCCAACGAAAGTTTCGTCGAGGAGTTCGCACCGCGTCTTGTCGCCCGCATCGAAGCGGACGCGCCCGGCGTGCGGCTGCGTTTTGCGCCGAAATCCGACAAGAACGACATGTCGTTGCGTGACGCGGCGGTTGATCTCGAAATCGGGGTTGCCAGTGAAACGAGCCCTGAAATGCGCATTCAGGCGCTGTTTCGCGACCGCTTCATCGGTGCGGTGCGAACGGGCCATAGACTGAGCGAGGGCCTTGTGACGCCGGAACGCTATGCGGCCGGCCGCCACATCAGCGTTTCGCGGCGTGGCCGCGAAAAGGGCCCGATCGACGAGGCTTTGAAACTGCTGGGTCTCCAGCGGACGATTGTATGCATGGTTTCCAGCTTCTCGGCCACGCTCGCCATGGCGCGCGCCTCCGATCTGATCGCCAGCGTCCCCGAACGGCACACGCTGGGCGCGCGCGCAGGCATGTACAGCTTCCCGTTGCCAGTCGATATCGAGGAGGTCACCATTTCGATGCTGTGGCATCCGCGGCTTGATGCCGATCCGGCACAGCGCTGGCTGCGAGCCTGCGTGCGGGAGGTCTGTGCGTCGTTTTGCTGATCCAGACTCGGGGCGTGATCTAGAATCTGGTCACCACGCCGATGCCGATGCCTTCGAAGCCGCCCATCGCCATCAATGCGGCCGGCGCTTCCTCGAGGCTGATCTTCTTGCCGACCAGGAGTTCGGGTTTGAGCTTGCCGGTGCGGATCATCTCCATCATAGCCTGGTAACGAAACGCCTGCATGCCGTGGCTGCCGCGGATTTCGAGCTCGAAGGCGATCACCTTGTCCATCGGAATCTGCGGCCTGGCATGGTCGCCGAGCATCAGGCCGACCTGCACGTGGCGGCCGCGCCGGCGCAGGTTTGCGATCGAGTTGAACGAGGTACTGGGGTGGCCGAGCGCGTCCATCGACATATGCGCGCCGCCATTGGTGATCTGCTTGACCGCCTTGACCACGTTCGGCGTCTTTGCCGCATTGATCGTCGCCACCGCGCCGATCTTTTTGGCGAAGTCCAGCTTCTCGTCGGTGAGGTCGATGGCGACGACATTGGCGCCCATGGCGCTGGCGATCATGATCGCCGACAGGCCGACGCCGCCGCAGCCATGCACGGCAACCCATTCGCCGGGGGTCACCCGGCCTTGATCGACGATGGCGCGGAACGAGGTGACGAAGCGGCAGCCGAGGCTGGCGGCGGTGGCGAATTCCATCTCGTCGGGCAAGCGCACGAGATTGGTGTCGGCATGGTCGATGGCGACATATTCGGCGAACGAGCCCCAAGCGCTGAAGCCGGGCTGGAACTGATGTTCGCAGACCTGGTGGTTGCCCGACGTGCATTCGAAGCAGCGGCCGCAGCCGACGGCAAACGGCACGGTAACGCGCTCGCCGCCCTTCCAGCGGGTCACCCGGCTGCCTGCGGATACCACGACGCCGGCCAGTTCGTGGCCCGGCACATGCGGCAGGCGGATACCGTCGTCGTGGCCCATCCAGCCATGCCAGTCGCTGCGGCAGAGGCCACTCGCCTCGACCTTGATGACGACGCCTTCCGGTGAAGGCGTCGGATCCGGCACGGTCTGGATCGTCGGCGTTTCGCCGAATTTTTCGAAAACGACGGCTTTCATGACAAGGCTTTCACAAGTTTCAATTCAATAACGGCGCATTCGTCAGGCGGCTGTTCGGAGTTAGCTTGATGCCGGCGGCGTGTCGAGAAGCGGTTGCCGCTTTCGAAACCACTCGCTCGCTTCAGTATCCCACGGCCAGATGCCTTCGGTCGTAGGATAGATAAGCTGCATAACCCGGAAGCCCAGGCCGTCGTAGAACCAGATATCCCAACCGAAATGTTCAGGGTAGTGCTCCACATGGACCGAGCCGAACTGACAGTCGAAGCCGCCTATGAAACCAGACGATCGCTGCCCGATGCGGAAAATCTCGCCGTTGCACACCCGTCTGCAGTATTGGTTGATGACAGACTGGGAAAGCTCTGGCTTCAGCCCGACAACGACCAGTTCAGGAGCATTGAAATTGTGCTCTATCCCCACCGAGTAGCTGAAAGGCGGATGCTCGCCTTCTTCCAGCACATACAGAATGTGGCAGCCATATTCTTCGATGTCGGCGAGCGTTTTCGCTTCATCTGGATCTTTGGCTTCTCTATTCGGCATCGATCTGGTTCTCCGGCGCGGCCTTCTGGAACGCCGGCAGCGCCATGCAGGCGGCATTGATGCGCGAGATCGTCGGGTAGGGCGTCATGTCGACGCCGAAGCGGGCATTGCTGGTGACCTGTGCGATCAGGCAGATGTCGGCCAGCCCAGGCGTGTCGCCATGGCAGAATGTCTTGGTCTCGGGCGAGGAAGCCAGAATCTTTTCAAGCGGCTGGAAGCCTTCGTTGACCCAGTGCCGGAACCAGTTGACGACATCCTGATCGCTGGCGCCGAACAGTGTACGAAGCGAGGTTAGCACGCGCAGATTGTTCACCGGATGGATGTCGCAGGCGATCATCTGCGCCAGCATTCTGACGCGGGCGCGGCCAGGCGCATCCTTGGGCAGCAGCGGCGGCTCGGGCGTGGTCTCGTCGAGATATTCGATGATCGCCAGCGATTGCGTCAGCAGCGTGCCATCGCTGAAGACCAGCGCCGGCACCAGCCCTTGCGGATTGACCGCGAGGTAGGCGGGCTCCCGATGTTCGCCATGGCGCAAATGATGCGGCACGTACTCGTAGGCCAGGCCCTTCATCTCCAGCGCGATCCGCACCCGGTAAGAGGTCGAGGAGCGGTAGTAGTTATGGAGGACGATGTCGCTCATCGGATCGGTTGGCCGATGGTCAGTTCGATTTCGCCGATGCCGTCGACGCCACCGGTGATCTTTTCGCCCGGCCCAACGGCGCCGACGCCAGCCGGTGTTCCGGTGAAGATCAGGTCGCCCGGCCGGAGTTCTACCGCCTCGCTGCAAATCGAGACGATGTCGGGAACCGGCCAGATCAGTTCGGCGAGATCGCCGTCCTGCCTGATTTCGCCGTTGACCGCGAGCCAGATGCGGCCCTTGTCGGGATGACCGGATTTTTGCGCCGGGACCAGCAGGCCGCAGGGCGCGGAACGGTCGAAGGCTTTCGACCAGTCCCACGGCCTTGCCGCCGTTTTCGCCTCGTCCTGAAGGTCGCGGCGGGTCAGGTCGACGCCGACGCCGTAGCCCCAGACATGGTCCAGCGCGCGCTCGCGCGGGATGCGAAAGCCGGCTCTGCCGATCGCGACGACCAGCTCGATTTCGTGATGCAGGTTTTGGGTCAGCGGCGGGTAGGGGATCGTCGTGCCCGAACCGACTGCCGCATCGACCACTGCGTCGCCCGGTTTGGTGAAGAAGAAGGGAGGGTCGCGCTCGTCATTGCCGAGCTCGCGGGCATGGGCGGCGTAGTTGCGGCCGACGCAGAAAATCCGGCGCACCGCAAAACGCTCCGGCGAGCCGGCCACGGCCACCGACGGGGTTGCGGGCAGGGGGAGGACGAAGCCGGTCATGCACTGTCTCTGTTCAGTGGATCTGTCCGCGGCACATTCGGCCGATTTGGACAAACGGGCAAGGCATTGGATGGCGGAAGAGCAGGCCTGCCGCGCGGCGCCGCGGAAATCGTGAGTACATTCTGCGTTAGCCAGCCAGGATGGCAATGTACTATTTGGCAATCAGCTGGCCATGGCGCGCAGCGCCTGCCGCCAACGCCTGAGACTACCGACCGTTGGTTTTGGGAAGGGGCTCGACGACGCTTCTGTCCGTCCCCGTACTTCGGACGTGTCGTTATCTCGCACTTGCACAAAGTTCTGGTGCACTGCAATATAGCTGGAGGAATGCGGCCTCCAGCCCGCCTTTCGCAGGTTCAATGAAGGGACCGGCATGACGGATATTTCCGCGACGCGTCTTGTCGTGTCCAGGCCTGTCGCCGACAGCTCGGCAAGAACCAGGCTTGCCTATCTCGACGGCTGGCGCGGCCTATCGATCGCGCTGGTGCTGATCGGCCATTTCTTCCCCGTTCCCGGCATCAATCTCGGCGTCCTGGGCGTCGAATTCTTCTTCGTGCTCAGCGGCCGGCTGATGGCCGAGATCCTGTTTGTCGAACACTATCCGCTGAAGAAGTTCTTCAAGCGCCGGTTCTCCCGCATCTATCCGGCACTGCTGGTTTTTGTCGTTGCCGCGATGGTTGCCCTGTCCGGCACGTTCATCGCCTTCAAGTGGAAGGCGGCGCTGACGGCGTTGACGTTCACCTACAACTATGCCGGAATTCTCGTCACCCGCGCCGGCGCGCTCGACCATATCTGGTCGCTCTGCGTCGAAGAGCATGCCTATATCATCCTGGCGCTGATCAGCGTCGTCGTCTCGGGGCGGTCCCGGGTCATCGTGTTGCTGGGCGCATTGTCGGTGCTGGCCATGGCAAACGGCGCCATCTCCTACTGGGCGCTCGCAATAGGCTACGAGGGCACCTATTGGCGCACCGACGTGCACATCGCCTCGATCCTGCTGTCGGCGGTGATATGCCTGCTCAAGGCCGACGACAGGCTGCCGGCGCTGCTCAAGGGGCCGCATGTCGCCCTGGCGGCCTCGGTCGTGGCTGTGCTCCTTTTCATGGCTGCCGTGCCAACCCCCATCCACTATCTGGTCGCGGTGCCGCTGCTGGCGTTCGCCGTCAACTCGCTCGACTTCAGCAGCCGGTACCTGACCGGGTTTCTATCCTCCTGGCCGATTACGATGCTGGGGCTGTGGTCGTATTCGCTCTATCTTTGGCAGCAGCCCTTTTATCAATTCGTCGACATAAAAGGCAGTTCGCCGTGGCTGATGCTGGCGGCGGTGTTCGCTTGCGCGCTGTGCAGCTACTACATCATCGAAAAGCCGGCCCGCTCCTGGCTGAACCGCAATTGGTAGGGCGAACAGCGCCCGCAGTTTAGCCGGCGATCCGCCTTGCATAATACCGTACCGCCTTCTTGCCGCCGTGGATTACCGCGTCGCCCACTTCCACAAAGCCGAGTGCGGCATGGAAGGCGTCTGAAGCCGGATTGGGTGGCTCGGCATTGACCTCGCAGGTGACGATCGCCTGGCCCGCGCGTGACGCCTGGTCGAACAAATCCTCGTAGAGCCGGCGGGCATGGCCGCGCCCGCGCGCTGCGGCGGCGACCACGACGCGATCGACATAGACGAACCGCGGGTAGCGCTCGCGAAACCACAGAAAGTTCGGGCTGTCGTAGCTCGCATCCTGGTCGAAGGTCAGGATGAAGGCTTCGAGCGCACCGATGCGGCGCGTGTAAAACGCTTCGCCGAGCAGGAAGGACAGGCGCTCTGGTTCGAGCCACGACAATTCCGCCGCATGCTCGTTGTTGAGCGCAAGGATGGCGGGCTCATCCTGCGGCGAGACCCGTTCGATCGGCAAATGCGTTTCGATCATTCTTTTTGTTCGATCTTCCAGCATCATGTCCGGGCAGCGGCGATGGTCGCCGCCACCATCGCCTCGTCGGTCACGGAGTTGCGGTATTCGCGGTCGAGGTCGGTGCCGCCCATGCCGACTTTCGGGTTGCGGTAACGCATGGCGCTCGGCACGTCCTTGAGCGCGGCGAAGTGCATTTCGCTCAACCCGGTTTTCCTCCGCACCTTGCCGATGTTCTCAGGATCAAGCCCGCCGCAGCCGAGGATGATGATGCGGTCGCCGGCCTGCCTGACAAGATCGGCGAGCAGGTCCGCGCCTTCCAGTGCCGTGTCGCGCTGGCCGCTGGTCAGCACGCGGCCGACCTTGCAGCGGATCAGCGTCTCCAGCGCCTCTGTCGGGTCGCGGGTCATGTCGAAGGCGCGGTGGCAGGCGACGTTCAAGCTTCCCGCAGCCTTAACCAATTCGCTCATGCGCTGTTCGTCGATCGTGCCGTCGGCAGCGAGGCAGCCGATAACGACACCGGCGACGCCGAGCTCGGCAAGTGCGCCGACATCGGCGAGCATCGAACGATATTCGGCTTCGCTATAGAGAAAATCGCCGCCGCGCGGTCGCACAATCACGTGGAACGGGATCGTCGCCAGCTCGAGTGCCGTGCGCACCGTGCCGAAGCTCGGTGTGATGCCGCCTTCGATCAGGCTGGCACAGAGCTCGACACGGTCGGCACCGGCGGCTTGCGCGGCCAGCAGGCCGTCTATGCCTTCGACGCAGATCTCGATCAGTGGCAGGCGAGGGCGTTCGGTCTCGGTCATGGGCGATCCGTCGATGATTTCAGCTGGCCAGCGGTAGCATCGGGCATGGTGCGATGAAAGCCGGAACTGTTGGCTCAACACGCGACAGGGCCGCCGGCGGCCCTCCGATTTTGCCGCTTGACACATCCATAACCATTCAGCTATATGACGACTCATAACTGGCGAGTTATTGATTGATTAACAGCGCCGCCGACCGACAGCTGAAATGTGCGGCCTGCAAAAACACGCCTAAGGAGACCATCATGCAAGCTCGATTGAAAAACCCGGTGATGCTCATTCCCGGTGCCCTGCAGGCGCTGCTGGCGCTGGACAAGTCGACGGAAACGGCTGACCTGTCTTATGTGACGCGCAAGCTCGTCCATTTGCGCGCCAGCCAGATCAACGGATGCAGCCTCTGCGTCGATATGCATGCGCGCGAATTGAAGAAGGCCGGCGAAAAGGACGAGCGCGTCTTCACCGTGTCCGCCTGGCGGGAAACACCTTACTTCACGGATGCCGAGCGCGCCGCGCTGGCGCTGACCGAGGCGGCAACCCGGTTGGCCGACCGCCCGGATCCGGTGCCGGACGCGGTCTGGGACGAGGCAGCCCGGCACTACGATGAAAAGGCGCTTGCCGCCCTGGTCGTCCAGATTGCCCTGATCAACGCATTCAACCGGGTCAACGCAACCACCAGGCAGATGGTCGGTGCCTGGGGCTGAACGGGGCTGGGTTCTCGAAAGCCACATCAGATCCGCAGCTTGTGCGAATTCGCGCGCACGAAGTCGATGAAGGTCCGCAGCTTCGGCGGTACCAGGCGGCGGCTGGGATAGTAGAGATGAAGCGGTTCGTAAGCTGGACAGAAAGGCTCCAGCACCTTGACCAGCGCGCCTGACGCGAGAAGCGGCGCGGCGAGGCCCTCGACCACGAAGGCGAGGCCAAGCCCCTGCGCGGCGGCGGTGATGCACAGTGGAAGCGTGTTCACGACCAGACATGCGTCCGGCGTGAATGCGACTTCGCGTCCATCCACGGTGAACTCCCAGGGCGAAATCGTGCGGGTCCGGGTGAGGGCGAATGCGATGCAGCGATGTGCGGCGAGGTCGGCCGGCCGCTTCGGTGTGCCGTTGCGCGCCAGATAGTCGGGGCTGCCCACCACGACCATCTGCAGTGGCCCGCCCAGGCGCACGGCAATCATATCTTTCTCGAGAAGCTCGCCGATGCGCAGGCCGGCGTCGAAGCCCTCGGCGGCGATGTCGACGAAGCTGTCGTCGAAAATCAGACTAAGCCGCACTTCGGGATAAGCATCCATGAACGGCCGCATCAGTGGTTCGATCAGCAGCGGGGCGGCGATCCAGGGCAGGCTGAGGCGCAGCGTGCCGGCGGGACGGTCGCGAGCTTCGCGCAGTGCCGCACCAGCCGCCCGGATATCCTCGGCTGCCGGGCGCACATGATCGAGGTATTGGGCACCGGCTTCGGTCAAGCCAACGCTGCGGGTCGTGCGGTTGAGCAGCCGCACCCCCAGACGCTCCTCGAGCCCCTTGACCGCCTCGCTCAACGAGGCCGGAGCGACGCCGAGCTCGGCCGCGGCGCGGGTGAAGCTTTTGGCCTCCGCAACTTTGACGAAGGCGACGATGCCGCTGAACTGGTCGAGGCGCATTGTAAGGTTTTTCCAAATAGCCCTGTCGAACTCTACTGGTTTTTCCGGTGAACAAAAGGCGTCATGTTGGGTCCGACGAACGGATCTCGCTATTGCGAGGACCCGAACGGGGCAAGGAGACAGGACCGATGACCAGGCTCGCTTTACTCGCCACCGGCGCTCTTCTGGCGGTGTCTGCCGCCCCGGCGGACGCCGGGCCGCTGGAGGACAGCAATATCCAGCTCATCAAGGACTATTACGCAGCTTACGCGACCGGCAATCCCGAGGCCGTGCGGTCCTTCCTCGCGCCCGACATCGTGTGGCGCATTCCCGGCCATCATCCGCTCGCCGGCGACAAGCGCGGGCCGGACGAGGTGGTCGCCTTTTTCCGCGGCCTGGCCGAGGGCAAATTCAAGGCCGAACCGATCTTCTTCCAGGCGCAGGGCAACCTCGTCGTCGACGTCCATCGCGGCTGGTCGAATGTCGGCTCAGGTCCCGAGATTGACCAGTTCTACGCGCTGATGTTCCGCATCAAGGACGGCAAGATCGCCGAGGCACAGAATTTTTTGACCGACATGTACCAGTCGGACGCCTTCTACTGGGCACATTACCCGCTGAAGCCACTGCCCGGCCGACTGGCTGGCGAGCGCTGAGACGGCGGTCTTTCTCGCAACGCGCCGCGCTTCTCACTCCAAGCCAAAGGAGACTTGCGATGCTTAAAACCCTGACCCTTGCCGTAGCAACCACCGCCGCGCTCGCCGCCTCCAATGCCGTCGCCGCGCCGCGCGTCGAGCGCGTCACATTCTCCTCGCATGGTGAGCAGCTCGTCGGCGAGCTCTATCTGCCGGAGGATCTGGACGCGGCGAAACCTCGACCCGCGCTGGTTGTCACAGGCGCCTGGATGACGGTGAAGGAACAGATGCCGGCCCGCTACGCCCGCGAGATGGCCGATCGTGGCTTCGTCGCCGTGACCTTCGACTTTCGTGGGTGGGGCGAAAGCGGCGGCATACGCCGCCAGTACGAGGATCCTAATGCCAAGACCGCCGACATCGAAGCGGCGGTCGCCTGTCTCGCGAGCCGGCCCGAGGCCGACAAGGAGCACATCGGCGGGCTCGGCATTTGCGCCAGCTCCGGCTACATGGTCACTGCCGCCGCCGAAGATACCGCGATCAAGTCGGTCGCCCTCGTTGCGCCCTGGTTGCAGGATGCCGAAGTGGTCGAGCAGACCTATGGCGGCGTGGACGGCGTCGCCAGGCTTGAGGCCACAGGCGACGCGGCCGAGGCCGCGTATCGCCGCACCGGCAGACAGGCGTTCCTGCCGGCCGCCAGCCTGACCGATGAGCGCGCAATCATGTTCAAGGTGCCTTATTACACCGAACTCGATCGCGGCATGATCCCGGCCTGGCGCAACGAGGCCGATCCGGCCTTTTGGCGCGGCTGGCTGAGGTTCGACGCCATCCAGGCTGCCCCGCGGCTGCGTCAACCCTTTCTGATGGTGCATAGCGAGGCTGCCGCCATTCCGCAGGGTGCGCACAAGTTTTACGCGCGGCTGACCAGTCCCAAACAGGAGTTGTGGCTCGACAACGTCACCCAGTTCGATTTCTACGATCGTGCCGCTCCGGTGAAGGCCGCAAGCGACGCCGTCGCCGCGCACTTCCGCGCGACACTGGGCAGTGCGGGGGAGGCGGGACAATGAGCTTCGTCACTCGCCGGCATATCCTGGTCTCAGCGGTTTCCGCTGCGACGGTTTCCGCCGTCTCGGCGCCCACGTCGAGCGCATCGGGAGATGCGCTGACGGTCGAAGACAGGATCGCGATCGCCGAGGCAGTGGGCGGGATCGGCCTCTATGCCGATCTGCGTGAGTGGAACCGGGTCAGATCCTATCTCGCGGCCCGTGTCACGACCGACTATACCAGCCTCTTCGGCGGCGAAGCCGCGACCAGCGGCCGCGACGCGCTGATCGCGCAGTGGCAAGGACTGCTGCCGGGCTTCGACGCCACCCAGCACCTCATCACCAACACCACCGTCGAAGGCGCGGCCAATGACGCGGTTGCACGCAGCCATGTCCGCGCCGCCCACTGGATCGACGGCCGGTTCTGGACGGTCGGCGGCAGCTATCTCCACCGGCTGGTGCGGACGCCGGAAGGCTGGCGCGTCAAGGTAATCTCCATCCGCCGCTTGTACGAAGAGGGGGATCGTGCCGTGCTGGCCGCCGCTGCCGACCGGGTAAAGGCGGAGGCCAAATGAGTATTCGGGTTTGCGCCTGCCCAGTCGCGCGGCGAGGTTGCCCGGAGCATCGGCAACGTGAATATTTGATCGAAATGTCGGGCAGGCTTGGCGCATGCGGCATTAGTGCCGCCAACCGCGGAGACAGGACATGACCCTTTCATTGCAGGAGGTTTCGGATCGGCTCGAGATCGAACAGCTGCTTGTTCGCTATTGCTACGCTGTGGACGATCGCGACTGGGAAGCCTATCGGAAAATATTCACGCCCGATGCCGTGCTTGACGACACTGTAACAGGTGGAATCAGGAGCAGTGTGGATGAGCATGTTGCTTACATGAAAGGCGCCCTTTCGAAGATATTGATCTCGCAGCACGCCATTTCGACAATCCTTCTGGATCTCCGAGCGGATGAGGCCAGCGCGCGCGTCCATTGTTCATGCCCGATGGTGGTCGACCTCGGCGAAGGCAAAAGGCAGGTCTTCTTCCAGGGGCTCTGGTATCGCGACCGCGTCGTACGCACGTCCGAGGGCTGGCGCATAAGTGAACTTGTCGAGGAAGGCTATTGGAATCACAATTTGCCGGAGGGGTTCGCGTTCTGACGTCTGTTACGCGCTGTGCTGGATCCGCCACGGACGCCGATTTCAGACGTGGCAGCTACTGGCGCAACACCGTGTTCTTGGTGCCTTCTTCGACCTGGTCGATGACCAGCAGCTTGACCGGATCGGCGCCGACATTGGTCGCCTGATGCCATTGTCCGATCATCTCGATGATGAAATCACCTGTTTGATAGGTGTTGCTCTTGCCGGTCTCGACGTTGGTGACCTGAAGCGTGCCGGCCTCGACATAGGCATAGCGCGGAAACGGATGCTTGTGGACCGGCAAGGTTGCGCCCGGCGCGATCTGATAGGCCGAGACCAGGACCTGCACGTTCTTCTGGGGCAGCGTAATCGGCTGGCCGGACGCGGTCTCGGTGCGAGAGGCAAGCGGGGTCACGACAACCGGCGTCCCGCTGGCATCCAGCGCCTGGGCAGCCGTTGCGGATAGAACTGCCGCGAGCAGCAGCGTCGATGCCAAGATTTTTCGCATGATTCCCCCCCGAACTACGTCAGCATTGCGCAGCAAGCATTGGCGCGCAAGCTTGTCTGTTCAGGAACGCCTTATCCCGCTCTTCTGAACATACCTGGCGTCATGCCATGCATGGCCCGGAACGTACGGGAAAGATGGCTCTGGTCGGCGAAACCTGCCGCGATAGCGGCGTCGGCGAGGCCAGATCCCCGTTCGATCAGCGCGCTCGCCCGGCGCAATCGCCGGTCCCGGATATAGGCCGCCGGCGTCAGGCCGATCGCCTTGTTGAAGTCGCGGATGACCTGGAACCGGGTCACGCCAGCCGCACCGGCAAGCCGCTCGAGGTCGAGCTGCGAGCCAAGCTCGCTTTCGACGAGGTCGCGATAGAGCGAAAACCTCCGCTGCGATCCGGAGCTTTCGAGCTCCTCGGGGCGCCCGTTCCAATCGCCATGCCGAATGATCAGCCGTCGCAGCGCCACGAGCAGGGACGTCTCGGCCGTCATTGTGTCCGGGGATGTCGAGCCCTGGTGTGCTGCCATCAATGCCGCGGCGAGACTGCTGTCTTCGACCGTCGCGCGCGAAAACACCGGAGCGCCGTCGCGGCCGAGTTCGCGGGCAAGGGCGGTCATCAGCGGCACCGAAGGATAAAACGTCCGGTAGGCCCAGCCTTCGTCCGCGCCGCGTTCGCCGTCATGCCACTCCTCTGGATTAACGACGGCAATGGCGCCTGCCGGAGCGAGAACGCTTTGGCGGCCGATGCGAATGCGCTCGCAGCCGGAGGTGATCAGGGCGATCACATAGGTCGGGTGCGTGTGCAGTTCGTAGCGGTGCCGGGTGAAGCGCGCCTTAAACAGGCCAAGGTCGGGGAAGCACGGATGGCGCCAGTATTTCCCGGTCTCTGCCGCTTCGTTTGTCCTTGCCATGGTCAATCCGGTTCAAGACGCTTCTCGTCCGGCCTTCTATGGCTGGCAGGATCAAACCGCGCCGCCTTTGCCGGCGTGAAAGGAGGCATCATGCTGCATAATGACCCCATCGCCGCGCTCACACCAGAGGTCATAGGCTGGCGGCACCATATCCATGCCAATCCGGAGCTCGGATTCAATGAATACGAAACGGCGCGTTTCGTTGCAGAGAAACTGCGCTCCTTCGGCGTCGACGAGGTGCATGAAGGGATCGGCGGCACCGGGATCGTCGGTGTCCTGCGCAGCGGTGGCGGCGCACGCGCCATCGGCCTGCGTGCCGAGCTCGACGCGCTTCCGGTGCTGGAGAAAACCGGCCTGGCCTATGCTTCGAGGCGAGAGGGCGTGATGCACGCCTGCGGCCATGACGGCCACGCCGCCATGCTGCTCGGCGCCGCCAAACTGCTCAGCGAGTCGCGCACCTTCGACGGCACCGTCACCTTCATCTTCCAGCCGGCCGAGGAGAACGAGGGTGGCAGCATGCGCATGATCGAGGACGGCCTGTTCAAGCGCTTTCCGGTCGAGGCGGTCTATGCGGTCCACAACTGGCCGGGCGTCAGGCGGGGGACGATCGCGGCCCGTGCTGGCGCGCAAATGGCGGCGGTCGATAATTTCGAGCTGACCTTCGAGGGGCTTGGCGCGCATGCCGCGATGCCGCAGCTCGGCGACGATCCGATCCTGGCCGCCGGCGCCTTCGTGCAAGCCGTCCAACGGATCGTCAGCCGCTCGGTCGACCCGCAAAGCGCGCTTGTCGTCAGCATCACGCAGATCCATGGCGGCAATGTCGGCAACATCGTTCCGGGCAAGGTCTGGCTGCAAGGCACCTGCCGCTTCTTCGAGCCCCGGCTTTCCGATCACTGCGAGCGGCTGATCGGTGAGATCGCACAAGGCATTGCCGCCGCGCATTCGCTCAACGCCAGGCTCGACTACCGGAAGGGCTACCCGCCGCTGATCAACACCCCGGACGCGACGGCCCGCGCCGTCGAGGCCGCCGCCTCCGTCGTCGGCCGGGAGAATGTCTTGACCGAGTTCAGCCCCAGTCTCGGCTGCGAGGATTTCGCTTTCATGATCCGTGAGGCGAGCGGCTGCTATGTGTGGATCGGTGCCGGCGAGGTCGGCCCGGGCGAAGGCCTGCACGGCGACCGCTACGTCTTCAACGACGAGATCGTGCCGACGGTGATGCGCTATTACGTCAACCTCGTCGAGCAGACGCTTCCGCGGGCCGGTTCTTCTACAGCAGTTTTTCCGGCGTGATCGGCAACTCCCGGATCCGCTTGCCTGTGGCGTCGAAGACGGCGTTGGCAACCGCAGCGGCAACGCCGGTGGCGCCGAGCTCGCCGATGCCTTTGCCGCCGATCGGGCTGGCATGCTCGTCCACCTCGTCGACGAAGTGGATTATGATATTGCCGGGAATATCGGCGTTGACCGGAATGGCGACCCCGGAAAGGTTCTTCGACAGGAACCGCCCAAGCACCGGTTCGTGCCTGCTCTGCTCCATCGCCGCCATGCCCCAGCCCCAGATGATGCCGCCCGTCATCTGGCTGCGGGCGGTGCGGGGATTGACGATGCGGCCGGCGCTGTAGCTGCCGACGGCGCGACGAAGCCTGAGCAGGCCGAGCCCCGGATCGACACCGACCTCCATGAAGATCGCGCCGAAAGTGCGCATGGCGAAGCCTTTGCCATGCAGCGCCGGATCGAACGAGCCGTAGCCGATAATCTCGCCGATGTCGGTATGGCTCATAACATCGGCGATCGTCTGACCGCCGGCAGCGCCTCTGCGGCGAATATGGCCGTCTTGCATCTCGACCTCGTCGGGCAGCAGATTGGCAAGACGGGCAAGCTGCGAACGCGCATCTTCGGCGGCGGCAAGCACCGCCGCGCCCACCCCCATGGTCGATGACGAGCCATAGGTCGGTCCCGCCTCCGGCAGTTCTGTATCGCCCATTTCCAACTCGATCTTCTCCATCGGCAGGCCCAGCACGTCGGCCGCGATCTGCGGAAAGACGGTGAGTGTTCCGGTTCCGATGTCCTGGGTGCCGGTGCGGATGAGCACCGTGCCGTCCCTGTGCAGCCTGACCTCGGCCGCGGGCGTCGGGTGGCGGAAACAGCCCATGGTACAGGTCGCCATGCCGTAGCCGATCAGCCAATCGCCGTCGCGTTGCGGCTTGCGCGGGCGCTCGCGCCAGCCGAACAGGCGGGCCCCTTCCTGATAGGCCTCGCGCAGCTTCTTCGACGACCAGGGCTGGCCGGTGGCTGGATCCGTGTCCGCATGGTTGATCAGACGCAGGTCGAGCGGATCGATGCCGAGGCGGTGGGCGAGCTCGTCCATCGCGCTTTCGAGCGCCCAGGTGCCGGGACCCTCGACCGGCGCGCGCAGCGCCGTCGGCATGGCGACGTTTGCGCGCTCGACGCGCTGGCTGAGACGCATGGCCGGCGTGGCGTAGAGACCCTTCGAGGCTTCGGTGGCGAACTCGACGAAATCGTCGCTCACGGTGGTCAGGTTGACCACGTCCTGTTGCACGGCGGTCAGCTTGCCCGACCTGTCCGCCGCCAGCACGATCTTCTGTGCCATGCGCGGCTGGTAGCCGAGGCAGGAATAGGCGTTGGCGCGGCTAAGCGCCAGCCTGACCGGGCGCTGCATGATGAGCGCCGCGGCGGCGGCCAGCACCTGATGCGGCCAGATCCACCCCTTGCCGCCGAAGCCGCCGCCGGTATGGCGGGCAATCACGCGGACCTTCTCGGCCGGGACATTCATGCGAGCGGCAAGCACCTGGCGGACACCATAGACGTGCTGCGTGGCGTCGTGCAGCGTCAGCTCTCCGTCGTTCCACTCGGCGAGCGTCGCCGAGGGCTCCATGGCGTTGTGGTGGCGCGACGGCTGCAGGTAGACGGCTTCGACCATGGCGGCTGCGTTGCTAAGCCCGCGATCGACGTTGCCCTTCGTAAACGTCGGCTCCAGGAACCGGAAGCCGCTCTCCCTCGGCACGACCGCAGCCTTGTCGATGGCCGTCCACTCCGGCGGTGCCGGCAATTCCGGTTCGGCGAACTCGTAGCGCAATGCGACGCGGCGGGCGCCGGCTTCCGCCGCCTCCAGCGTCTCGCCCAGCACAATGGCAAGCGGCTGGCCCTCGTGACGTATCTCGTTGCCCTGCATTGGCATGAAGCTCTGCCCCGCCGGCGGGCCTTCGGCCTGCTGCATCTGCGTATCGGGCTCGGCCCTCGGCGATGCGAACCGGCCGAATTTGGGCATGTCTTCATGCGTGAGCACACGCACGACGCCTTCCTCGGCGAGCGCATCGTCGACGACGATCGACGTCACGCGGCCGGCGGGAACGGGCGCGGTCACCAGCACTGCATGGAGCAGATCGGCGGCAAAATAGTCGGCCGCATAGCGGGCGCGGCCGGTAACCTTGACGCTGCCGTCAGGGCGGGCAACAGGCTGGCTGATCATCATGACGGCATCCTCGCTGCTCTTTCGATCGCCCGCAAAGCGGCGGTCTTGGCCAGTTCGATCTTGTAGGCGTTCTGCGACAAGGGATGCGCTTCGGCGAAGGATTGCTCGATGGCGGCACTCAACGCCTCGCGATCGCCGATTTCGGCACCGGCGAGCCGCTCCTCGGCGGCGCTCAGCCGCCACGGCCGCTGCGCGACCGACCCTAGCGCCACGGCAGCCCGACCGATGGTTTGCCCGTCCATCTCCAGCATCGCGGCGGCGGAGACGATGGCGTATTCGTAGGATTCGCGCTCGCGCACCTTGAGGTAAGCCGATCGCGGCGCCGGTGCCGGCAGCTCGATTGCCGTGATCAGTTCGCCTTGCTGCAACACATTATCCGCCTCGGGCCGCGTGTCGGGAAGCAGGTGGAATTCGGCTGCCGGAATGCGCCGGCCACCGCTGCGGTGCGCGGTGACGACGACCGCATCAAGTGCAGCCAGCGCCACCGCCGGGTCGGATGGCTGGGTGGCGACGCAATCCTCGGTCCAGCCGAATATCGCGTGGTTGTCGTTGATGCCATGCAATGCCGAGCAACCGGAGCCGAGCCGACGTTTGTTGCACGGCAACTGCTCTTCGGCGCGGAAATAGGCACAGCGCGTCTTCTGCAGCAGATTGCCGCCTATCGTTGCGAGGTTTCTCAGTTGCGGCGACGCCGCGTTGAGGATCGCCTGGTTCAGCACCGGATAATCGCGCACGACCAGCGCATGCTGCGCGACATCGTTGAGATGCGTCAGCGCGCCGATCGTCAAGCCGCCGCCGGGCAGTGCCTCGATCCGGTCCAGCCCGTCGAGGCGGGAGATATCGATGATCCGCGTCGGCTCGGCAATTCCAAGGCGCAGCCAGTTGAGCAATTCGGTGCCGCCGGCGAGAAAGACGCTGTCGGGCGCGGCACCGGCCGCGATCGTGTCGCCCAGGCTATCGGCGCGCGCATAGACGAATGGGGTCATTGGCTTGCCCTCCCGGCCGCTGCGCGCACTGCCTCGACGATCTGCGGATAGGCCGAGCAGCGGCACAGATTGCCGCTCATCCATTCGCGGATCTCGGCATCGGAGCCGGTATGTCCCTCCTCGATCAGCGCCGCCGCCGACATTACCTGGCCGGGCGTGCAGAATCCGCACTGGAAACCATCATGATCGATGAACGCCTGCTGCACGGGATGAAGCGCATCGCCGTTTGCCAGGCCTTCGATCGTCGTGACCTCGCGTCCGTCGGCGGAGACGGCAAGTATCATGCAGGCATTCACACGCCGCCCGTCGAGATGCACCGTGCAGGCGCCGCACTCGCCGAAATTACATCCCTTTTTCGTTCCGGTCAGATGAAGCCGCTCGCGCAGCAGGTCGAGCAGCGTGACGCGGGGATCGAGATCGGAAAGGCTGTGATCCTCTCCGTTCACCCGCAATCGCAGTAGGTGCCGATCGTGGAAGTTCATGTGGGGTACCTCGAAGCACGTGCCGTACTCGCCCCAAGGACTCGTCCAGCAAGCAGCCGCCCACCTGTCGAGGCGAAATAGGGCGATCGATTTTAAGGAAAAGGCGCTGGCATGCGCCGAAAGCAAAAAACGCGCGTTTGAGATTTGCGGTGGCAAAGGCTTGCACGACCAATGACCGCTCGATCCCCCAACCCTGGAGTGAGGCCTCAGCTGGGTTAACCAGCTTCCCGGCGTCATTTGCCGATATAGGCGGCCAGCTCGTCAGGCGTTCCCATCGGAAAGGCCTGCTTCAGATGGTCGATGAATGCGGAGACGCGCGCGCTCAGCAGCCGCCGAGAGGGATAGAGTGTCCACAAGGCGATGTCGGGTCGATCGAGATCCCCCCAATGTACCAGCGTTCCGTCCGCCAGATCATGGCTCACCAGCGACACCGGCAGGCGTGCCGCGCCGACGCCCGCTCGCACCGCATCCCGGACCATGATGAGTGACGACAGCACAAGGACGGGCTCGATCGCGATTGTTGACCGGCCAGCGGGCGTCTTCACCGCCCAAGCCTTTCGATCGGCTGTCGACCGCATGACGGCCGGGGTCGCCAGACCCTCCGCCGGCCGTGCGAGGTGAGGACTTGCCACGACCACCAGTCGGTCACGCAGAAAGGCTCGCCCGACGAGGCTCTCATCCGGATCCGGATTTACCCGGATCACCAGATCAAATCCCTCTTCGATCATGTCGACGGCGCGGTCTTCCGTCGTGACCTCGAGCCTTACCTCCGGGTATTTCAGGGCGAAGCCGGCAGCGATCTTCCCCATCGCGGTCTGTGAGAACAGCACTGGGGCGCTGATCCGCAACCTGCCTCGCGGCCTTTCGCCGCCCGAGGCGATCGCCGCCGCGGTCTCTTCGAGCTCGGACAGCAGCCGGCCCGCGCGCTCGAAAAGCGCACGTCCTTCTTCCGTCAGCTTCAACGCGCGCGCGCCGCGCTCAAACAGCCGTAAGTCGAGACTCGCCTCCAGCTCCGCCACGCGTCGGGACAAGGTGGCCTTCGGGCGCCCGGCAGCGCGCGCGGCCTTACCGAAGCCCCCATGGCGAGCGACCAGATTGAAATCAGCAAGGGCAAGTAGATCCATGTGTTCCACCAATGAGACGGCGTGTCCAGATATAACGCCTACCGACACAAATGTGGATCACTAATTTTCTGGGATGCCATCCGGCTCAACTCAGGAGTAATCCCATGACCATTCTCGTTACCGGCGCGACCGGCAATGTCGGCCGCAACGTAGTTGAACAGCTTGTGAAGCGTGGCGCCAATGTGCGCGCTTTGGTTCGCGATCCCTCGAAGGCCAATTTCCCCACTGACGTAGATGTCGTGCAGGGCGACCTGCTCGACGTCGATTCCCTGCGCAAGGCCTTCTCGGGCGTCTCCACCCTTTTCCTGCTGAACGCGGTGGTGGCCGACGAATTTACCCAGGCGCTGGTAGCGCTGGCCGCTGCCCGCGAGGCCGGCATCGAGCGGATCGTCTACCTGTCGGTGATCCACAGCGACCTCTATGTCAACGTGCCGCATTTTGCGGGCAAGTTCGGCGTCGAGCGGATGATCGAGCAGATGGGGCTCAACGCCACTATCCTGCGGCCCGCGTATTTCATGAACAACGACATCACGATCAAGGACGTGGTGACCGGCTACGGCATCTATCCGATGCCGATCGGAGCCAAGGGCGTCGCCATGATCGACGCGCGGGACATCGGCGAGATCGCTGCGATCGAACTCATCCGCCGCGAGCAGGCCGCCGCGCCGCTGCCGTTCGACCGCATCAACCTGGTCGGCCCCGACACGCTGACCGGCGCGGATGTCGCGGCCATCTGGACGGACGTCCTGGGACGCAAGATCGCGTATCCGGGCGACGACACCGCCGGGTTCGAGCAGAACCTGCGGCAGTTCATGCCGAGCTGGATGGCGCTCGACATGCGCCTGATGGCGGAGCGCTTCCTCACGGACGGCATGGTCCCCGATGCCGGCGATGTCGATCGGCTGACCGCGCTGCTGGGCCGGCCGTTGCGCTCCTATCGCGACTATGCGACCGCAATTGCCGGCTGAGCCCGATCACCGACCTTTTGTCCAGGAGACACATCATGATCTACTCGACCGCTACCGTTCCGGTAAATCCCGGAGACGAGACCAGGCTGACCCGTGCGCAGATATGGCAGGGCCTGGAACTCAAGGCGCGCGATGCCCGCCTGTTCCTGCCCGCAGGGCTCTGCACCCGTTGCGACGTCGTGGAGGAGAGCGCGACCCACTTCGTGCGCGAAGCTACGATCGCCGGTGCTGATCTGCGCGAGATCGTCACGCTCGAGCCGGAAAGCAAGGTCACCTTCTTCCAGGCGACCGGTCCGCGCGAAGGCGCGATCATCAACGAGCTGTTCGAGGACGAGGCGGGCGAACTTCAGCTCAAGTTCTACTGTTATCTCGGCCTGCGCGGCAAGGAGCCGAACGGGCCGGAGGAGCAGGCCGAGCAGGCGCAGTTCGACAGCAGCATGGGCTACAAGGCCGCTCTTCTCTCCACGCTGAAGCGCACCCGCGAGTTGATCGCGGACGGCCGGCTCTGACCATCACCATGACTATCAACCTGGGGGCCGCCTAATAGGAGGCGGCCCGCCTTCCGACGTAGCTACTATGCAAATTCCGAAACCGACAACATCCGCAACTCCCTCGGCGGACACTGCAAACATCATGCCGTCGAGATGCACATTCCAGGCGCCGCACGTGCTGAAATTGCAGCCCTTTTTCGTTCCGATCAGATCAAGCCGCTCGCGTCACAGGTCGAGCAGGGTGACGCGGGGATCGAGATCGTAAAGCCTGTGATCCTCTCCGTTCACCCGCAACCTCAATAGGTGCCGATCATGGAAGTTCATCGGGGGTACGTTGAAGCAGATGCCGTACTTGCCAACGCCCGAGTTGGAGAGCCACTATCGCAGACAGCACATAAGGGTCGGGGCCGCACCAAAGTGCGGCGCCGAAGGGATCAGCGGCCGCTCGCGGCTGCGATGGCGGGATAATCCGTATAGCCCGCGGCGCCCCCGCCATAGATCGTAGCCGGGTCGACGGCCGCCAGCGGTGCGCGGGTCTCAAGCCTCTCCACAAGGTCGGGATTGGCGATGAAGGGGCGGCCGAAGGCGAACAGGTCGGCCTTGTCCTCGGCCAGCCGCGACGTCGCGAGGTCGAGATCATAGCCGTTGTTGGCGATATAGGTGTTGTTGAAGCGCCGGCGGAGCGATCCGAAGTCGAACGGTACGACATCGCGCGGCCCGGCCGTGGCGCCCTCGACGACATGAATGTAGACGATGCCCAAGGCATCGATTTGATCGACGATATAGTTGAACTGTGCCTGAGCATCACTGCTCGAAACGCCATTGGCGGGCGATACGGGCGAGATCCGGATTCCGGTGCGCGCGGCGCCGATCTCCTCGACCACCGCCGTCGCAACTTCCAGCATCAGACGGGCGCGGTTCTCGACCGAGCCGCCATAAGCATCGGTGCGGACATTGGCGCTGTCTTTGGCGAACTGGTCCAGCAGGTAGCCGTTGGCACCGTGAATCTCGACGCCATCGAAACCGGCCTCAATGGCGTTAGCTGCCGCTTGCCGGAAGTCGTTCACGATCCCAGAAACCTCTTCGAACTCCAGCGCGCGGGGCTCCGAGACGTCGACGAAGCCATTGTTGACGAACGTCTTGGTCTGGGCCCGGATCGCCGACGGCGCAACCGGCGCCGCCCCGTTCTCCTGTAGGTCGACGTGCGAGACGCGGCCGACATGCCAGAGCTGCAGGAAGATCCGCCCGCCCTTGGCGTGCACGGCGGTCGTGACCTTGCGCCAGCCGTCGATCTGAGCCTGGGAGTAGATGCCTGGCGTGTCCTGGTAACCTTGTCCCTGCTGCGAGATCTGCGTGGCCTCGGAAATCAGCAGGCCGGCCGACGCGCGCTGGCCGTAATACTCCGCGGCGAGATCGCCTGGAACGAAGCCCGGGCCAGCGCGATTGCGCGTCAGGGGCGCCATCACAATACGATTGGAGAGGGTTAGCGAGCCGAGAGTATAGGGCTCAAACAGCGTTTTGCTCGTCATAGGTCACCTTTGTTTGTCCCCGCTGCGGCGGGGTCGTTATCGAAATGGCTTCGTTGGTGCTCAGGCGACCTTGCGGTACCGCTCGGCGGGATGTTCGTTCCGATAGTTTGGAAGCATGGCCTGGCGCGCGGCCTGAAGCGCGTCCCACTGCCCGGCATCGGGAAGCGGCGGGATGGTCACCGGTTCGCGGCGGTCGAAGCCGACCAGTGCCGCGTCAACCAGATCGTCCACCTCCATCACGTTGGACAGCGTATTGACGTCGGCGCCGACGTGTTCCCAGATCTCCGTTCGCGTCGTGGCGGGAAGCACGGCCTGGACGTAGACACCCTTCGGCGCGAGCTCGAGGCTGAGTCCCTGCGACAGAAACAGCACGAAGGCCTTGGTTGCGCCGTAGACCGTCATGCCGAACTCCGGCGCCAGGCCGACCACGGAGCCGATGTTGACGATCGCGCCTTCGCCTGCCGCCGCAAGCCGCGGGGCGATGGCACTGGCAAGCCGCAGAAGTGCGGTCGTGTTGAGCGCTACTAGCCGTGTAACGTCATCCGTGCTCTGCTCGATGAAGCTTCCGCCGATGGCCGTTCCGGCATTGTTGACGAGGATCCCGATGCGGGCATCGTCGCGCAGCCTCGTCTCCACCGTTGCAAGATCGGTGGGCTGCGTGAGATCAGCCTGGACGATGTCGATCGCCACGCCAGTCTCCTGACGCAGGCGCGCCGACAGCGCCGCCATTCGTGCCGTGTCGCGGGCAACCAGCACGAGGTCGTGGCCGCGGCGCGCAAAGCGATCGGCATAGGAAGCTCCGATGCCGGTGGAGGCGCCGGTGATGAGGACTGACGGAATGGCGGTCATGGGATTGCTCTTTTCTCTGTAGGAACTTATATTCATGACGGTCATCATGATTGCAGATAAATATGATGACCATCATGTAAATGTCAACGGGGCCAGCGGAGAATTTTGAAATGAAGGTCAGTCGAGAGCAGATGGCGGAGAATCGTCGCCGGATCCTGGACGCGGCCAGCCGGCTGTTTCGCGACAAGGGATTCGATGCGGTCAGCGTGGCGGAGGTGATGAAGGCCGCCGGGCTGACCCATGGCGGTTTCTATGGTCACTTCAACTCGAAGGACGACCTGATCGCGCAGACCCTTGCCCATGTCCTCGCCGCGGACTCAGGCGGAGGCGGCGATTTTCGCGCTTATGTGAATGACTATCTTTCACCCCGGCATCGCGACAACTGCGCCGGTGGTTGCCCGACGGCGGGCCTTGCCGCGGCGATCCGCCATCAGACCCCGGCAGCGCGCTCGGCCATGACCGAAGGTCTTCGATCGCAGATCGACCGTATTGGCAAGGCGCTCCCGGAGCTGGATGCGGCAGACAGGCGCCGCGCGGCGATCGGAAGCTTTGCGGCGATGGTGGGGGCAGTGATCCTCGCCCGGGCGATTGACGACCCAGCGTTTTCCGATGAGGTGCTGGAACAGACACGTTCCTGGGTTGATGCCGGGATCAACCAAGTGTCAGCTAGTTAGCCCCGGCCGACCTGTTGTGCTGATTTATGAAACGGGACTTGTTCCCGACGATGTCGCTCGTTCCCCGGCCAGCATTGCAGTCCGAGCGCTCCGCGGCGGGTTCTGCCTCTAACCCGAGACCGCGCTTGCCATGCTCGTCGGTCGAAACGCGGGTGTAGATGACGTACTGCTTCACGGCTTTGGCGTTGTGCCTGACAAGGTGGTAGCCGAAGCCTTGTCTAACGTAAACGCTGAATAGCGGGGAACCCAAAGGCTCCCCAACGCAACGTACCCCGACTACGCGCGTTCTAGTGAATGGGAGGGCGCCATAGCCGATCTGACGGGGGTGGCCTGATGACAAATCGGAGCAACAGGGATGGCAAAGTTTAAAGAAGCCCTTGAGCGCGGGAAGGAAGCTCGCCGTCAGCAGGAGGAGCCCGTCGGCGGCGCGGAGATGGGGAAGCGAGATGCCCCCATGGCGGACTTCAGCGAGCAAGCAAAGGCTTGGCTAAACGACGTCGTGATTGCATCGCTGGAGGCGGCCAAGGCTGACGTGGCAGGCGAGGTGGCTGTCGACATAGACGCCGCGCCACGCCGGCAGGTCAAAGCTTTAACCCCGTCGATTCGTTTCCAGATCTACAGGAAGCGGGAATTGGAGAAGGCGCTTAGAAGAACCTTTATGGTCAACGTTAAGGTGAGCGGGGCGGTGTCCGTACTTCGCCGGGGATGGTGACCAAAGATGTGGGAAACATAGGGGATAGGTCCGACCTACGGGTCCGCACCTTAATAGCCGAACTGATCGAAGACGCTGCCAAGGGTACATAGCAAGGCTGTGCCCACCGGCGCCGTAAGGGAAACGGAGGGGGTACGGGGGGTCTTCGCGCGAGCCAGTTATCCGATCACCGGCTCGGATTTTTCTACCGAACATTCCCGGCCCCTTCTAAGGAACAAATCCGCTCGCGGTGGGGTTCGGTCCTATCAAGCATGTAGGCCCGAACGTGGTCGAAATTGACGCAGCCAAACGGAAGGTTATTGCCGAAGTTGTGCGGCGGTGGATCACTTCAGAGGTAATCCGCAATTACCTTCGCAACCTGCTAAATCTGCCTGTAGAACGGGAGCTGCCGGCCGAGCAAAAGCATTTGCTGCAGGAACTTGATCGGGCCGACAAAGAGTGACTGCATGGCGCTCCATTGGTTCTCCCCGCCGGTCCCTGTCAGGACCGAGGGTAGCGGTTCGACGCGGAAGGTTAGCAACGCTGAAGCAGCCGCCGAGGAACTCCTGAAGTGGACCAACCATGGCCTTCAGTGGGACCTCGCGGTGCGCGTTTGCATCGCCGTGATTTCCGACCAGATGGAACCCGAGGAGGCCCGCAAGGCATTCCTGGCTGCCGCTAAGGAGCAGGGGACGTTAGTCCCTCCATAAGGTGGAGGCCCGCCGCTCGTGGCGACGGCAGGCGGCTGCATCCACGAAGAATCGACCGCTGCGATTTCTAAACTACAGAGCGCCTGCGTTGTTCCATTATTGCGGACTACAACTGGGTTGGTCGGCAGGCTCGTCCCGCTCTAGATTCCCCTGATGGCAACCCATTGGTTCGTTCCTCCTGTGTTCGTAAGGACTGCGTCCGGTGATAGGCATAGCTGCAACAATGCGAGGGCAGCCCTTGAGCAGCTAAAGACGTGGACCCGGAGAGGACCTCGCTGGCACAAGGCGGTGACCCTCTGCCTGTCAGCTTTGGAGGGCGATCCGATTGACCCTCATCTGATACGAAAGGCCTTTGAGGCTGCCGCTAAGGAGGCCAAAATGTATCTCTCTCCTGAGTAGTAGGTGTCATGGCGACCCATTGGTTCTCCCCTCCGGTCAACGTCAAGACCGTAAGCATCCGGTAGGGACCGCGGCGTGCCGGATTTGAAGGGACAACTAGCTGTCGCCTGGTCTCGAATAATTTCGCGAAGGGCCTCGATGCCGAAGTCGCTAAAGGCAGGGGTTGCGATTCCATCGATATCGTAGACCCACAGCTTACCATCCTCAGGCTCGAGCTGGTCCGACAGGCAGGTCTTGATCCTGGCCCAGGATTTGGCGACGCGCCGGGGAGTGCCGCAAGTCATTCTTGGCGGCTGCCAAGGAAGAGGGATTGGTGCTACGCTCGTCTGATTAGGGCCGAATGTGCCAGTACCCGAGCCCAGTTCCCAAACATTCCTGATCCCTACTGCAACCATTCCCTGATCTCCGAGTTGCGCGACAGGCGGGGAAGCTCGGCCGACATGACAAAGCGCGACAAAGCTGGGCATAGGTCCCTTGCAGACGCCGTTCGGCACCAAGGAAGGGGAATGCGATGCGTGCATATTGGTTGATGTGCATTGCCGCGCTTGCTCTCAATGCCGCGCCGGCGGCAGGGGAACCTTCGGTCGAGCGAGGACTCTACATCTCCATCATCGGCGGCTGCCACGATTGCCACACCGAAGGATATAGCGAAAGTGGCGGCAAGATCGATCCGGCCAAGGCTCTCAAGGGAAATGCACTCGGCTTTCAGGGACCGTGGGGTACCAGCTATGCGGCAAACCTACGGCTGACGGCGGTCGACCTCACAGCCGACGGCTTCGTTTCATATCTTCGAGGCCTTGGGACCTATCCACCGATGCCAGGGTATAATGTACGGGCGATGAGCGATGAGGACAAGAAGTCGCTCTATCTCTATATCCGCACGCTCGGTGACGCAGGCGAGCGAGCGCCGGCTTTCGTGCCGCCCGGCGACAAGGTCCATACGCCTTATATCGTCCTCGCCCCGCCCTTGTCGCCGCCCGCCTGCACACGCGATTTCGATTGCGGTGTAGGAGAAGTCTGCGATCCCGGCGGCTCCGGGCAGTGCGTGAAGAGATAACGCTCAGACCAGCTGGCCGCCATCGCGCACTGGCGTTCGCGGAGGGCGTCGATTGGGCGCGGGTTACGGCCGCTCTCGTGCCTTCTATCGCCCACCAATGTTCCGTCGGGATAAGCAGCTCGCGTTGGACGGTCCCGTGGACGCTCTGTCGCCCAGTTGTACGTCACAGTGCGCGCGCTTGACCAGCCACCCCGGCCATAGCGCTAATGCCAAGCATGCACTAACATTCCAGCTTGACCCCGTTGGGGCTGGCCAGTGATCTGTTCAAATTGGGGAAGTACCCATGACCAATCATTGCTGTGGACCGGGCTATGCTTCTCCAGCAGAGGCGATGAGGGCACCTCGCGAAAAGCTGCTCTATACGATTGCCATCTACACTGGCACGGGCATTCAGAAGCCGGACTATTTGTGTACCATTGATGTCGACCCGGAGAGTTCGACCTACAGCCAAGTGATTTCACGTTTGCAAATGCCGGGTATTGGCGATGAGCTTCATCACATGGGCTGGAATGCCTGTTCGTCTTGCCATGGCGATGCGAGCATGGAGCGCAAGTATCTGATTGTGCCGGGTGTGCGCTCGACCAATCTGCATATTGTCGATTGCGCAACCGATCCCCGCAATCCGACACTGTTCAAGGTCATAGACGGCGCTGAAATCAAAACCAGGACCAACTTGTCGGCGCCGCACACAGTGCATTGCCTCGGCTCGGACATCGTCGTTTCCATGCTTGGCGACGCTCAAGGCAATGCCCCAGGCGGCTATTTGCAACTCAACAAGGAGTTCGAGATTGTCGGCCGTTGGGAAAACTCCATGGGCAGCATCAAGTTTGGTTATGATTTCTGGTACCAGCCGCGACATAACGTGATGGTCAGCTCGGAGTGGGCGGCGCCCAATACCTTCATGCCTGGTTTTGACCTGGAGGAGGTTGGCCATCTGAAATATGGCCGAGAGATCCATTTCTGGGATTTTGAGAAGAAGAAGCCAAAGCAAACATTCTATCTCGGTGAGGATGGCTTGCTCCCACTCGAAGTGCGATTCCATCACAATCCAGACAGCAGTCACGGCTTTGTTGGCGCGGCCCTTTCTGCAAACATCATCCATTGGTGGAAGGATGCGGCGGGTGACTGGCAATGGGAAAAAATTGTCGATGTTGGCAATGAGCCGCATCCCGAATGGCCGATCCCGATACCGGGCGTGATCTCGGTCATTCTGCTCAGTATGGACGATAGATACCTCTATCTCTGCAACTGGTTGCATGGCGACATCCGCCAATATGACATCTCGGACCCGCACAACGCCAAGCTCACCGGACAAGTGTGGATGGGCGGACTTCTCGGCCGTGCGCCTGAGGTCAATGGCGTGAAAGTGACTGGCGGGCCTCAGATGATACAGCTCAGCCTCGACGGCAAGCGCCTTTATGTGACGACCTCGCTCTTCTCGACCTGGGACAATCAGTTCTATCCGGAAATCCGCACCAATGGCGGATGCATGCTGATGGTCAATTGCGATACGGAAAACGGCGGCATGGAAATTGATCCGCGATTTGTCGTCGATTTTGGCAAGGAACCTAATGGACCAAGCCGCTGCCACGAAACCCGTTATCCCGGCGGTGATTGCACGAGTGACATCTGGGTATGACCAGCTTCACCATCACCCTCGCTAACCAAGGCGGTGCGGCCTTTGACGTCGATCACCGCAAGCCCCTCTTGCAAAGCTTGCGCGAGCAGGGCGTGGACCTGCCCTACGGGTGCAAGTATGGCGGCTGCATAACCTGCGCGGCCAAGATAATCAGCGGCAAAGTCAGTCAAAAGGCCCAGCGGGCGCTGAACAACCGCCAGATCAACAATGGCTATATAATCCTCTGCGTTGCCCGCCCTATGAGCGACTGCACGCTGGAGGTCGGCGTTGAAAGCCACGACAAGCTCTATCGCAACCCCTTCTTGGATCCCTTGGCCGCACATGAATTGAAAGCCGATATTGCGACCCCGTTGGAAGCAAAGAAATGACCCATATGAATCACGATGAGCCCTATTCGGAGGCTTATCTGCAAGACATTCTCAAGTCGGTCAAAACCATCGCGATGGTGGGGGCCAGCCCCGACAAGACCAAGTTTTCCTATGGTGTTCTCAGGGTTCTGCACGAAACCGGCTATGACATGATCCCGGTCAATCCCACTCCCGGTCTGGATGAAATTCGAGGGCTCAAGGTGTACCCGTCACTGGCGGCCATCGACCGGCCTGTGGATATGGTTGAGGTTTTTCGCCGCTCCGAAGACCTGTTGGAAGTTGCACAGGAAGCCATCGCAATTGGTGCCAGGGTTCTGTGGAGTCAGATTGGGGTCCGCGATGACACCGCCGCCCTGTTGGCGGAGGAAGCGGGCTTGAAAGTTGTGATGAACCGCTGTCCCAAGATTGAGTTGTTCCGCCCCTTCTGGAAGCCGAAGTTGCACTTGGGAATATGATTGCAGGGTCACGGAATTCGGCGTTGTAGCGGTAGCCGACCTGTTCCCTTGGCCTTAGAGCCTGTTCCATCCCGATTGAATCGGGATGGGGCTCTATGTCTTTGTTTGAGCATGATCTTTTCCGAAAACCGGATTCCACTTTTCGGGATCATGCTCTAGACGGTGATTGAATTTTGCCTGAGGTACGATGCCAGATGGTCGCTGAGATCACGCGCGTCATCGCCGGCGCCGTCGATCAGAGCAGACTTGCGGCGGCGCAGAAACTGCATTCCCATCAGGTACATTCCCGGATGTTCTGCAACGCCGCCGTCGTGACGGACGTGGCCTTTGCGATCGAGGACCGGCAACTCCAGCCAGGAGTAGTCCGGCCGGTAGCCGGTGGCCCAGATGATCGTCCTGATCGCGCCTCCGGTAAGGTCGAGGCCGAGCGGCGGGTTGTCCTCGACACGGGTCGGCGGCAGGCGATCCGGCGGCCCGACCGTAGCGTCAAGGCCGTTGGCGCGCGCCCACTCGTCGATGAGGTCGAGCAGTCGGGCCATCTTGAGATCGGAAAGCGCGCACATGTTGCGCAACGACCCCGCAAACTGGGCCTTGCCGTCTTCGGTGATACCGGCGAGGCGGCCGATGAGCCTGACACCGAGGTCGACCAACGCATTGAGGTCGAGAGTCGTGCGGTCGGGTGTGCCGGCAAGCTGAAGCGAAGGAACCCGTCGCGCCCGTCTGATGTCGTCTACCTCGTCGTAACGCTCGTCGAGCACGCCTGCGGCGTCCATCCACCATTCCAGGTCCTTGCCGCGATAGACGCGGGGCGCCCGGATATGCTCGCCCACCGACAGGGTCACTTGACGCCCCGAACGTTGCAGCTCCTTTGCGATCTGGGTGCCGCTCGACGAGGCGCCCACCACCATCACGCCGCCGTCGGCGACCTGAGCCGGATTGCGGTAGGACTGTGCAGTCAGCATGGCGACCGACGGCGGCACGCGGACGGCCAAATCGGGCAGGCGTGCGATGTTGCACGCGCCCGACGCCAGCACGACAGTTCGGCAGCGCCACTCGCCGCGGTCCGTGCGCACGAGATATCCCGCACCGTCGCTGCGAACCGAGGTAACGGTCGTATGTGTTCTGACTGGAGCCGAGATCGCCCTGGCATAGTTCCCGAGGAAGTCGATCACTTCAGGCATCGTCCGGTAGCCGTCGGGGTCGTCGCCATCGTAGCGGAAGCCCGGCAGCCGGCTCTGCCAGTTCGGGGTGAGCAGCCGCAGCGAATCCCATCGCTCGGTGCGCCACGTATGAGCGATCTCGCCGCGCTCCAGCAGCACATGGTCGATAGAGCGCTCCGCGAGGCAGCGGCTCATCGCGAGCCCCGCGTGCCCTGCGCCGACGATCACTGTGGTGACGGAACTAATCGCGCCCTCTCATCAGGAGAGTCTACGGCTCGAAGCGCCTTTCAATTCACCACGACCGTGACGTTCGTCGGATTGGTAACAATGTCATAGACAGCCGACCGCTTCTGCGACTGAGCGACGAGAGCCTCGATGTCCTCGCGCTTGGCGTCGGCGTCGATGTTGTACTTCACCGTGATACCACTGAAGCCGTTGCGGACGTCGCTGTCGATGCCGAGTATGCCCGCGATATCCATGTCGCCTTCAATGGTCGCCTTCACCGACTTCAACTGAATGTTCCGGTTCTGGGCAACAGCGGCGATGCCGGCTGTCAGGCAGCTCGCCAGCCCGACCAGCACGTATTCGACAGGCGTGGCGCCCTGATCCAGGGATGCGAAGACCTCCGGATGGTCGGCATCGAATGCGAAGGTGGTCTTGCGATGCTGGTCCTGGCCGAGACCGTAGAAGCTCTCGACCGTCGAGTGGCTGTGGGTGCCATCCTTCCATTCGCAGGCCGCGCGCCACTTGAACTGCGCGGCCTCTGGGGCGTTGGTAAGCGCTTCGCGTGCGCCGAGCAGCGCCTCGACGTTAACGCCATTGTTTGCCTGTACTTCGGAAGCCATAATTATCCTCCCTACTTTGCACTGGCTTAAAAACCCGACCGATCCCACTGACCTCCTGATCAGATTTTCACCAGGGGGTAGCATGCTATGGGTAGCGAAGCGTTTCTTCAAGTTGTTTCCGTAGAGATATAGTCGCCCTCGTGTACCGAGTTGCGCCTCTATAGCCGACATATGGCGCAAGGCGGACCTGCCCAATGTTTCATGCGCGAACGCCTGGGATGCGAGCGCCGCCATTAACCATCGATTAACTATCCGGTCGCCTTTAATTCAATTTTGCGGCATACTGATTTGGGTAGCGAGGCTGCTCAAGCAGACTGGAACAAAAAGGGTAGTTCTCCTGTTTGCGCATTGTCCCTTCACTCGTGCGCGACAGTCGAAATTGTAAAAAGAAACGACGGAACACCGTCGTCTCATGGGGAGGCGCCAGCATCATGTTTGATGAGGAGCGCCTGAATGAAGATCGAAGACGCAGTTACAGCTGTGACGTCAGAAGCGAGCACGCTCATGTCTTGCCTCGGCCAGCCCGTTGTCGCCTACCACGTCATGGAAATCATGACAGAGACAGACCTGGTCCACGCCCGCGAGATGCAGCACGCCCTGATGCGACGAAGCATCGAGGCTCTTGTCGATGATGGCCTGGAATGCGTCGCCGCCGAACATTTCGCATCCCAGTTCGACGGCCGCGTCGGCTTGACCTGGAGACTCCTGCACGCATCCGACGGTGTGGCGCATTGATCACGACCAGAGCGGTCTTGGCAGGGTCAGCTTCGCGGAGCGAAGCCGATGATCGGCGAAGCCGCCGATCGTCGGTAATTTCCGCACGGCTGCCGCCGATCTTGAGATTGCGGCTTGCGAGGAATAGGCATGTGCGGGCGAGGCCGATATTCTACGCGTGGATTCGTCGGTCCTCGACGCTCTGCCACTCTGGAAGCAGGACTAACGCGATCAAGGCGTAGGAAAAAAGCACGCAGGCCCGTAATATAGCGCCCCGGCGTGGAAAAGGCGCTGGCTCCCCGGGCCGGACAAATTTGACAAATCGAACCGGGTACGAAAAAGCCAGAAAAATCTTTAAATCCAATCGCTTGGTGCGATCGCTTCCACAAAGCATCTACCACCTTGGTGTATCTCGAGGGGTAGCATCGGTGTATCTATAGGTCAAGCCTCTGCGGATCGTCGCAGCAGTCAGAGGCCTGTGCGTGCCACTCCGGAGATCGAGGCACTTCGCTGGAGAAAGGTCGCCAAAGACTGAGCACATCAACTCTTCTTCAGCGAAAGTGGCTGTCGATTGTCCGCACTGAGGGTAGTGGCGCGGTCGCCCTGTCGACTCATGGAGCCACAGGCTCGCAATGCTCATGCACGGAGGGAACGGCGAGCGCTATGGACGCGGGTGAGATTAGGGAGGCTGCACGCCTGCCTTGCCTTTCAATTTCTTTAAAATTGATTCAGAATAGTTTGCTCCCCGTAAGTTACGATGGCGAACATAGCTCGGTGTTCGTAAACTAAAAACTCTCTGAGTTCGTTATCGCTAAAGTAGCAGTCACTGAAACTGCTGCGCTGAGGTAAGAACCAAAGGAGAGTGTCATGGCAAATGTCGTCAAGAATTTCGCCACAGCTTTAGCCGGTGGTGCGCTTATTTTATCTCTGTCTTTTCCCGCCAGCGCGGCCGGCGTTGGCGTCGGTACTGGTGCCTCGATAGGCGGCCCAGGCGGCATCAAGGCCGGTCTCGGTGCCTCGATAGGCGGCAGTGGCGGCATCAATGCGGGAGCCGGCGCCTCGATCGGTGGCCGCAGCGGCGTGAATGCCGGTGCCGGCGCTAACATAGGCGGCAGCAGGGGCATTACGGCCGGAGTCGGTGCGAACATCGGCGGCAGAAGTGGTATTACCGCTGGTGCTGGCGCAAACATAGGTGGCACGAGTGGCGTCACTGCCGGCGCAGGCGCTAACATTGGCGGCAGGAGTGGTGTTACCGCTGGCGCAGGCGCAAACATCGGCGGGACCGGCGGCGTCACAGCTGGGGCAGGTGTCAACGTCGGCGGTACGGGCGGTGTCGGCGTAGGTGTCGGCGTTGGTGGCGGGACCGTTCCCGGCACCCCTGGCACTCCCGGAACACCGGGGACACCTGGAAGGCCTGGCACACCCAGCGTGCCCACGGTGGTGGCCCAGCTGTCGAGCAGCCAATTGATCCGAATGAAGAAGCGCTGTGCCGACGTACTCAGCAGCGAAGGCACGTATGACAGCGATCTGCGTCAGCTTTGCATGCTCATTGCGCGACGCTAAGGAGACTGTTTGGGAGTGTCGGATCGGGCCGTGAGGCTCAGACAGCACTCTCCTGGCTTCGCGGCCCGGGAGCCCGTCACTCGCAAGGTGGCGGGCTTCATTGCGCCCGAGCCCCCGCGCTGAGCCGCTGTCGAGTCAGCACTGACCAGGCGGCATCCGCAATCCACTTGGCAGCTTGAGACTGGCCTATTTCGTGTTCATCAGGTGGATCTTGTCCCGTCTCATCACCACCTGCCATGTTGTCCACAGAAATTTGCAATCAGTGTGCAAAGCCGCGGGTGCCGAACTTTCACCAAATCTGCCGAACTTTCACCAAATCGGCACGCAAAATGACGAGGTTGGGGGAGCGATCGACATTACAGGACCAAATCAGGCCGCGAAATGCACCTCTCGACCTCTTGGGACGTCCCCTCAGCCGAAATTTGCAGAGGGGCGCGCGGATGAGCTTGGCCTCACCATTAGTTGAATCTTAAGGGGAGGCATGGCAGAGGCTTTGTTGATGGTTCTCGCGACGGGCGAGTAGCCGGAAGACAATGGAGTACTCGCATGCGCGCCAAGCTGGCAGCCGTCCTTGCCTTTCTTTCGACCGCAGCCCTGATGACCGATTCTGCCTTCGCCGTCACCGCGAACGGCAGCATGACGGTTCGCCTGACAATCACCACCGAATGCAAGGTGCAGACTGCCGGAGACCTGAATTTTGGTTCGCATGGCGTCATCGATACCGCTCTCGAGCAGACCAGCACTATTGGCGTGCAATGCACCGCCGGCCAGACTTACAACGTCGGTCTAGGCAAAGGCAATGGCAGCGGAGCGACAGTCGCGGTTCGCAAAATGACCTCGCCAGCGGCGGCGACAGTAAACTACACCCTCTACAGTGATTCCGGGCGGACCTCGGTGTGGGGCACGACTATTAATACGGACACGGTCCCGGGAACCGGTACAGGCAGTTTGCAAGACTTGACGGTCTATGGGCGGGTGCCCGTGCAGTCGACGCCGGCAGCAGGCGACTACACTGACACCGTCGCGATCACAATAGAATATTGACCTCCTCCCAAACGCGAGGGAAAGGTATGCGACGCCTGCTGACACGCATCAGTGCCGCTGCGATCTTCATGCTGAGCGCAAGTCTCGTTGAGGCAGCCTCACTGAGGGTCGCCCCGACCAGCCTGGAATTGATCGCGCCCGACAGCGCGGCGGTATTGAACCTGCACAACGACGCCAAGCGGCCGATAAACGTACAGATTCGCGTGTTCAGGTGGCGACAGGAAGGCGGAGTGGAGCAACTGGAGCCGACCTCGGATGTCGTCGCCAGCCCGCCATCGACTAAGATCGGACCAAATGCAGACTACGTGGTTCGCGTCGTTCGTATCAGCAAGGCACCGGTTGGCACCGAAGAAAGCTATCGCCTTCTTGTGGACGAATTGCCTGATCCGTCGCGGAAAAAAGCCGGAACCGTAGCCTTGGTGCTTCGCTATTCCGTACCTGTCTTCTTTCGTAATCCCGATGCGAAACCCTCCGACGTGTCGTTCAGCCTATCGCGGGCAGGAGGCAGGCTCGTCCTGACAGCGCGCAACAATGGTGAGAGCCGCCTGAGACTCTCTAATCTCAATCTGGTCCAAGGCAGCAAGAAGCTCGGAGCCCGCAGCGGGCTGGTCGGCTATGTTTTGGGTGGCGCTACAATGCAATGGCCGCTCGGCAACGCCAAGTCGCTGGCCGCAAGCCCTGTTACGCTCAAAGGGCAAAGCGATCTTGGACCGTTCGATGCCCCAGTTGCGATCAAAGGGCGCTAGGGCTGCGGTCGTCGTTGCGGGCATCACCCTCCCTCTCCTGGCGGCGAACGCACAGGACTTACAATCCGAACCGCAGATTACGGAGTCCGCTTCTCCCCGAGCGGAATGCCGCGATTTGTATCTTGAGGTGTTCATCAACGACGTTTCGACGGAGCTGATCGGAACGTTCACGGAATTTCCCGACGGCAGCCTGACGACAACACCGGACGAACTCACCCAACTTGGTCTGAAGCCCGTGGATAGCGCGATCGATGCCGACGGTCTGGTCAGGCTCGATCAACTGCCGGACGTCGCCTTTCGCATCGACGAAGCAACCCAGCGCCTTTACGTCACGACCACCAACGATGGTCGATCCGCGCACGTCGTCGACATTCGCGGCAGCGACAAGGAAGATCGCCTGAAACCGCAGTCCAGCTACGGTGCTGTGCTGAACTATTCGCTATTTGCGAGCTCCAACAGCTGGTTCGAAGATGATCTGGACCTGTTCCAAGGCGTTTCCGGCGGCTTCGACGCGCGCGTTTTCAGCCCCCTCGGCACTCTCGGCCAGTCATTCACCGCCGGCTATTCGGACGGCGAGTTCGGAGGGCTTGTACGGCTCAACACGACGTGGAGCTACTCGGACCCAGAACGCCTGATGACCTATCGGGCCGGCGACTTCATTTCCGGCGGTCTGTCATGGACGCGGCCCGTCTACCTCGGCGGCGTTCAGGCCCAACGCAATTTCCGGCTTCGGTCCGATCTGGTCACGCTGCCGCTGCCGTCGTTCGGCGGGAGCGCAGCCGTCCCGTCGACGCTTGAAGTCTACACCCAGAACGTCCGCACCTACAGCGGCGCGGTTCCCGCCGGCCCGTTCCAGATTACCAATCTGCCGGTATTTGCAGGTGCCGGCGAAGCGCAGGTTGTGTTGCGAGACAGTCTTGGTCGCGAAACCAGCGCCATGCTGCCGTTCTACACGTCCTCCTCGATGCTGGGACAGGGTCTGCTCGATTTCTCGGCAGAAGTCGGATTTCCCCGGCGCAATTTCGGCATCGAATCTGCCGATTATGACCAGCGCGTGTTTGGCGTCGCCAGCGCCCGCTACGGTCTCACCAACTGGCTTACACTCGAGGGCCATGCGGAGGGCGGCGAGGATTTGGTCAACGGCGGCGTGGGTGCGGCCTTTCCGCTCGGACACTACGGCGCTGCCTCGGTGGCGGTCGCCGGCAGCCATAATGGTGGGCGCACGGGGGCGATTGTGAACGCATCGCTGGAGACGACCTATGAGGGATGGTCGATCTATGGTCGCATCCAGCGTGCGTTCGGTGACTACCACGATGTCGCCTCGGTGACTGCAGAACCTTCGTTTCCTAAGCCTGGCGATTTGCCGATCTTTAGCGGCAACGTCCCGCGATCCATTGATCAGGTAACTTTGAGCGTTCCGGCGCCCCTTGAGTTTTCAAGCCTCAACTTCTCCTACACCCATCTCGAAAGCGCCGAAGGCGAGAAGAGCCAGATTGTCGGCCTTTCCTATAGCCAGCAATTATTCAAACGGAGCAGCTTCTACGCCACGGCTTTTGCCGATCTCGAAGACCGCGACAGCTTCGGGGTGTTTGCCGGGATTTCCATCCCGTTCGGGGACGACCTCACGGCCTCGACTGGCGTAGAGAGCGGGCCAGATGGCCTCAATGTAGTTGCCGACGTAGCCAAATCCGAGCGTCTGGAGGAGGGCAGTATCGGTTGGCGAGCGCGGACGTCGGAAGGAGAAACAACCAGCCGCTCGGCTGCCGTCAGCTACAGGGCTCCGTTCGCTCGCTTCGAGGCCGATGTTCAGCAATACGACAAGGAGTTCAGAGCCACCGCGCAAATGGATGGCGCGATTGCGATGGCAGGCGGCGGCATCTTCGCGGCCAATCGTATCGATGATGCCTTCGCGGTCGTTGAGGTCGGTGCGCCCGATGTCGATGTGCAATTCCAGAATCGGCCAGTCGGCAAGACGAACAGTCGCGGCCGTATTCTGATCACAGGCCTCAACTCCTATGAGCCGAACACTGTTTCGATAAATCCCAAGAACCTGCCGGTCGATGCGGACATTCCGGCCACCAAGGAAGTCGTGATGCCGGCCGATCGCAGCGGCGTCGTGGTGAATTTCGGGGTTTCAGAAGCACCCGAGGCGGCGCTCGTCACCTTGGTCGACAGCAGCGGGCTACCGCTTGAGGCTGGCCTGAAGGGTCGTATCGAAGGTGGCTCGGAAGACTTCGTCATCGGCTACGATGGCCAAGCCTACATCCAAGGCCTGGGTGCCAAAAACGCGCTCGAAGTGGATCGTTCGGATGGGAGTTCGTGCAGGGCCGAGTTTGCCTACCAGCCCACCCCCGGCCAGCAAGTCGCAATCAAGGACGTGACCTGCCGGTGAGAATGGGCAAGCTGACAATAGGAAACAAGATGCTCCGTTTTGCCGTGCTGTTGGGCGCTGCCCTATTCTCGTCCCACGCTTTCGCCTTAAGCTGCAGTTTTGGTGTCTCGAACATGAACTTTAGCTCGGTCGATACGCTGTCGAGTAGCCAAACAAACACGACCGCAACGCTAACCATGAATTGCAGCGGCGGGCTTGTTACCCAACAAGTCCTGCTTTGTGCACATCTTGCAGCCGGCAGTGGCGGCGCCTCCACTGAAACGGCGCGGCAGATGCTGAGCGGAGCCAACAGTCTCAATTATCAGCTGTATTCGGACTCGGCGCGCAGCCTAGTTTGGGGATCCTATGCGTGGGCCTATGCGTCGCGCCCGCCAGTCTTGCGGTTGACGCTGGGAGTTTTGGGCTCGGCCAGCGGTACCGCCACCATCTATGGCACGGTATTTGGTGGCCAGGGCACGGTTCCACCCGGGACGTATCTCTCGACTTTTTCCGGCGCGAATGCCGAGTATCGCTACCGCGTCACCAATGCTAACAACTGCAGTACGGCTAACAGCACCACCCTAGCGCCGGCTGCGACCTTCACCGTAAATGCAACGGTCGCGGCGAATTGCCTCGTATCGACCGGCAACATCGATTTCGGGTCGACGGGAGTTCTCAACGCCAATGTTGATGCCACCGGTCAGGTCTCGATAACCTGCACCCCGGCGACGGCCTACACTCTTTCCTTGAACGGCGGTACCACCGGTTCACCCCCGGCGGCGCGCAAGATGTCGAAGGGCGCCGAAACGGTAACTTACGGACTCTACAAAGACACCCAGCGAACTCAGCCCTGGGGCGACGCGTCGACGGCCGGCAGCACAGTGGCTGGAACCGGAACGGGCGCGCCGCAGGCCCTGACCGTTTATGGCCGCGTGCCACCGCAGACCACTCCGTCCAACGGCGTCTATACCGATACAGTGGTCGTCACGGTGACCTATTGACGGGCAAATAGAGAAGCGCGGGCCGCCACGGCAAGATTGCTGCCCAGCCGCCTGGAACGGAATTGCGGAGTGCTGCCGGCCGGGGCGACGGCTATCAGCTACGGCAATTTGTGATCTCCAGTTCGCCATTCGCAACCGCCAGCGTGGGTAAGGTGGCATGCTCGACGAGCAACTCGGTTGCCTCTTCGATCTCCTTGCCGATGTGTCGCAAGACCCGTCCACGTGAACGCGGATAGACATGAAGCTCCCGCACTCCGCCGGGTCCCGTTTCCCATCGCTTGTGCGTTCCGGATGCCATTTTGTGAATGAGCTTAGCCGCCTGGACGCGCTTGTATTCCGGCTTGCGGTCCGCCTGAGGGTCGGCCGCAATCGCCATCTCCACCGCCACCCAGGCAGCCACAACGCGGCCGGGATCGATGTTCGCCTTGCGTAGTCTCGCCCAGGCAGCCTTCGCACGTTCCTCCGGTGACAGCCCACGAAGCCTGAAGGCCTCCACATGCGGCCCAGCGGCCCGGTAGAGCGTCTCCACGCGCTCCATGGTATTGCGCACCCATTTGTCCTCGGCGTTCGCCTGCAGCCATTCGGCGGCTGCCTTGCGGTATGCCGCGAGTCGCTTGGCGGTGAAGGAGCGCCGGTAAGGACTGCCGTGGCGAGAGTAGTGTTCCGAGTGTTGGCGACAGAAGCGGGTGTCCAACCCATCGGCTGTGCCAGCACGGGCGGGCTTGCCACATCCCACGACACGGCAACGCGAGAACATGCTGCTCGGCTCTGAGGCACGATGCTTGACCTCGTTCTTGCGTTCGAGCTTCTTAGTCCAGTTCGTCGTCAATCTCGAGTCCCTCTATGGTGAGCTGTGGGTTTATCCGAAGGGGAGGGAAAGGCTTGACCTGGAGGAGATCAGGGAGAGAGAGATCAAGAGAACATCCCCTCCTAGAGTCATTCCCTGAAGGCTTCCTCTGTTACAGTGCCTTCCACATGGGCATGCCGATGAAAGGTGTCGAGCATGACTTCCTTCGTAAGGGAGCTAGCAGAGACCGGGACCAGCACAGCGTCATGGATCGGCAATGCCACGATGCCTCTGTCTTTGAGTGTCAGCAGCACTTCGATCATCATCTGGCTTTCGATGAACTGGGCATCGTGCCCGAGACCGCGATGGAAATAGTTCCTGATCAGCGGGTGCTTCGCCTCGATTGCCTCAACAACTTCACCGACCTTGTAGCTCCGCGAGAACAGTTTGCGCGTCCCCTTCGGGAAGCGATTCAACGTATCTGATGCGAAGATCATCGCATTCATGACCTTCTTGATTCCCGGTCGATTAATCCCGTAGCGCCAAATGTCATAGAGGTCCTCGAACGGTGGCTTGTGGCCTGCCATGCCGTAGAGGATGCGTGGTCCGACCTGGCCATAATCGAGTTCCACGGCTCGCTCGCCGCTGATCCATAGCCCCTGTCGACGCTCCTGCTTGCGGAGGGTCTGCCAAAAGCCACCGAACAACCGGCCACCGCTGTCGAAACGGGACTGAGTGAAGACGCGCCGAAGCCTCCGGTCACGGATGCTGAACTGAGTCCTTGGCCATGGGAGGCCTTCGTCGTCGAACCGCAGATCGGCATCAGCAATCCAACGGTTGATCTCGTCAAGTTCAGTCCGGTGTCGCTCCGTGCCTGGCGTATCGTCGTACTCCTCCAATCCGCCCTCGTCCCAGTAGTCCTCGCGATCTTTGACGCGCTTCAAGACAATAGTCTCGCCGTGCGGATGTTCGTCGAGGTCATCGATTCCGACCCCATGCTCAGCGATTCTATCAAGAAGCCGGGAACCAGGCCGGATGACCGTCGCTCTGGCAGCGCCTTCCACGGGAGAGGCAATCTGCTGTTCGACATAGGCCATCTCTGGCCTCGCCATGAGATCGAGAATGTATGGGAACATCTTGCTGTACGCGCGTGGCCGATAGCGGCTCTTTGTGCCTAGAACTCGGTTAGACCGCCTTACATAGATGTCGCCTGCATGCTCGGCGAGATGATGGTGCATGAGGTCGGATAGGATGGCATCAACGGTGAGGTCGAACGTTTGCTGATCTCGGTCGCGACGCTTGTTCGTCCTGAGCCCCAAGTGGGCCTCGCAGTTCAGGAGCAGCCCTATCGCTTCTCGGACAATCCCCTTGGCGGTCTCCGATGCGGCGAACCGATAGGCGTTGAAGGGACTGTCGCGCTCTTCCTCTTCCTCATCGAGTTGAATCGCTGTCGGTGTAGTCTGGTCCATCCGCAAAGCTTCTGATTTTCAAAATAGCCACCCCGCATACGCGGGCACATGAACGGCGATAAGGAGGCAAGGTGTCGCGGCAGGGCCCGTCGCTAGGCTGCCCTGTTCCGTTTTGCCAACTTCGCTACGGTCGCCCGAGAGCAGCCCATTACGTCGACAATCTGGTTCCAGCTTGCGTTGGTCTTCAACATGGCCACGATGGCGGCGTTCCGCTTAGTGTTCTCCTGCCGGCCCTTCAGCCGACCTTCAGCCTTGGCCTTCTCGATGCCCTGAGCCTGCCTCCTCTTGCGGTCGGTGTAGTCCTTACGGGCGATGGCGGCGAGCATGTCCAGCATCATGCCATTGATCGCCTCGGCCATGCGCCGGGAGAACTCGTCACCTGCACCGCTGACAACCTGCCAGGACGTCGGAAGGTCTAGTGCGACGACGCGCACCTGTTTCGCTTTCAATTCGGCTCTCAGCTTCTCCCAATCGGCCTCGTTCAATCGGGAGAGACGATCGACTTGCTCCACCAACAGAACGTCTTGAGGATGACAATCGCGTATGAGTCGATCCAACTCGGGGCGTTTCAAGGTCGCTCCGCTCTCGTTCTCCTCATACCAAGCTGCCACCGCCAGCCCGCGCTCTTTCGCAAATCGTTCAAGGTCTTGCCTTGCCCGTCCCGCGTCCTGTTCCTTGGTCGATGCGCGGAGATAGGCTCTGATAAATGACATGTCCGGAACCCCTTCCAGTTCAGTTAGAATGGTTTCCATTAGACAGTTCACTATAGGTGGTCAACAATTATCTTTCGGGGCCAGTTTGGCTGGTACCGCTGGGGCATACCCTGTCGAACCGCCCAGTTGCGGTTGTCGCCAGTACACAGTAGCTACGATGGCTAGGAAACGGAGGGGTTTATGTTTTTCACAAAGTTGGGGCGAGTCATTGCGTGGCTGTTAGTTATCTTTGGCGGCTTTCGGGCGGTGCTTGCCGTCACCATTGCCACGACTGATCAAACTATGGCCCCGAGATACCTAGGTTCCAGCTCCACAGGCCACGCCATCGACATGGGTCTGTTGTGCGTTCTGATCGGTGTCGCGGTGGGCATGATGGCGGAGATAAGCCGATCGATGGCAGCGAAGAAAGAAGTCATAAAGCAGGAGCTAAAGTAGAAGCTTGATCCGCATACCCCATCCTACCGCAACCAACCCTAAGCAGTGACGCCGTTACCATGAAGACGCACATCCATTCCGCTTTCGGGAAATGGGTGGCGCTTTAGTGGGCAGGGTCGCTGCTGTTCAGGCTGCAGACGCGGATCAGCCATCTTCCGTCGGGCTGGCGTTCAAAGACGTTGAGCGATGTGCCATTGCCAGTTGGCAAGCCTTCGGAATACGTGGCCAGACACCATGCAACATCCCCCGCAGCGCCAGCATCGACGACGATGAGCTGTTTGCTACCCACGGGGTCACGGGTCCAGACTTCGTGCAGCGCCTCTACGGCTTCGCGGCCGCGCGCCGGAGGGGCATAGGGCGAGAACAGTTCTCCGTTCGGTGCAAACACTGCCGCGCAAGTACTAGCGTCCCCTGCGGTGTAGGCCGCCGCGTATCGATCGTAGAGGTCTTGCAGTTCTTCCCGGATAGCCATGGCGTTCCGTAGCCTCCGCCACCGAGGTTCTATACCACGCCTGTTGTGCAGTTGACAGCCGGCCAGCGCGCACCCGGAGGCTTGCGACGCCCACTGCTGCCGGCACAGAAACGAAGGGGGCACGGGGGGTCGTCGCGCGAGCCAGTTATCCGATCACCCGCTCAGAAATTTCTACCAAACATTCCCCGAGAAGTTGTTCGGCGTTGGATCACGTCTGAGGTAATCCGAAATTACCTTCGCAATCTGCTGAATCTTCCAGTAGAGCGGCGGCTGCCGACCCAACATAAGTCTTTGCTTGAGGAACTTGATCGGGCCGACGAAGAGTGACTCAATGGCGCTCCATTGGTTCTCCCCGCCGGTCCCCGTCAGGACCGAGGGTAGCGGTTCGACGCGCGAGGTCAGCAACGCCGAAGCAGCCGCTGAGGAACTCCTGAAGTGGGCCAACCATGGCCTTCAATGGGACCTCGCGGTGCGCGTTTGCATCGCCGTGATTTCCGACCAGATGGAACCTGAGGAGGCCCGCAAGGCATTCCTGGCTGCCGCTAAGGAGGAGGGGAAGTTAGTCCCCCCTTAATGTGGCGGGCCCGCCACTCGTGAGAAAGCCGACGGACCCAACAGCGGCTGCATCCACGAAGAATCGACCGCTGCGAGTCTTCAACCGACGAGGGCCTGCATTTGTTCCCGAAATGCGTTGTGGCGCTATGCTGAGTCGGCAGCCAGCCCTTCCAGCTCTAAGTTCATCCTCATGGCAACCCGCCAAGCACCCCGGACCAATTTTGTACGATTCTTACGCACCATTGCTGCGGGTCACGGCAAGAGTATCATCCCTATCGGGGTACCCTCGGGGGGGGTTGGATGGGCACCGTGCAAAGGGTCAGTCCAGTTCTAGAGCAAGTAATCTTCGCTCTTATCAATAGGGCGGACCGCCGCGACACTGTCTCGATCAAAGCGGCACTAGACGAAGTTCGGGAGTCTGCGCCTTATTTGCTGGCGTCTGACGACGAACTAACCGAGGCGATTGTCGAGGCAGCAACTGCCATGGGCCTGTTCGTGTGTTTTGACGGTCGGAGTAGCTGTGCTGCGCAAGCCAATGGGAGGAACAGCCTATGACCAGTAGCAGCAGCTCCATGAGTGGCATTGCCTATCCTGGCGACCTGGTTCTCTTGAAGCAGGTCTTTGATCGCGTGTGCACCGAGGAAGGTATTCCAGTTGGAAGCGAGCAGGCGGAGCGCCTGAGCGTAAGCGCAATGGAACTCTTCTCGGACGGCGAGTTCGAGGAAGCAGTTCTTTATGAACGCCTTCGACTTTATGCCCGATTGTAGCGCGCAAAGCCCATGATCTCCCATCATCAGGAAATCCTGACGAGCGTTGTCGCTCGGTACGAAGTCCTTGTGTCGATACAGGACAGGATCGTTGAACGCGACCGGCGCTTCAGTGAACCTGCCGAAACGGACGAAGCCGTCTTGAAGTGGCTGTTGGTCTCACTAGGGAAGGCCCGTATTGCCTTGGAGTGCGAGATCGGGTCGACGTTCAGCCCAGCCGAACTTTCAGGTTGACCGCATTGCGCGCGATAGCCGCAACAGGTTGTGCGTTTTTCTGGGCGAATGTTGAAGGTGCCCTATAAACGTTTATGGTTAACTTGGGTGACCTTCTCCGTTGGGTCGCCCGTCTCACGACCCGCTCCGGCTGCCCACCCGCTCGCCGGAGCGGGACTTGTCTCTGGACCTCCTGGTGCGCCTTTGCATGGCTGTGATCGCTAGCGAGAGGAGGAGGGGTGCTGCGCCGTCCAGTCGGGACGGTGGCTGTGACCAACTCCGCTCAGAACTTCTAGCAAGAGTTGTTTTTTCCTTGGGAACCCTTCCGGCCATGAGCGAGTTTCGCCTTGAATGAGTACTTTCGCACAAAGCGTGGGTTTACCTTATGCCGGCACCGCGAAGAGCAGGGACAGCCTTCCGACTGTTGATTGGTTCAGAAGGCTACCGCCAGATCTTGCGCAGCACTATGGGACTGCAAGTCGATCAGCAAATGCCGGCGCACTTTGCCGTGTTGCTGGAGGCGCTTGATCAACGAGAGCAGGAGCTAGCTGACGAGCCTTCGGTACGCTTCCGTACATCGAATTGATCCTTAAGACTACGGTAGTATCATCGAACCCTTACAACCGGGGGGTTGGATGGGCGTTGCAAGGATCGATCCAGTATTGGAGGAGGTAATTAATGCCGTCCTCACCAGGGCTGACCGAGAGGGCACCGTATCGATTTCTGGCGCGCTACGCCGGGTTCGGGAGGCGGCACCTCATTTGGTCGCGACAGACCAAGAGATTAGGGACGCCATAGTCGAAGTTGCCGATGCCCTTGGGCTGTCAGTAGCGGACAATGACAAATAGGATCCACTGGCATTTCCCGACGGCTCAGAAATCCATCTGACCAAGAAGGGACCCAAGTGGAAGAAGGCTGTGCAGCTCAGCTCGGAGGCATTGGCGGGCCGAGCGTCACCAGAAGAGGCACGTATGGCTTCCAGGCTGCTAAGGAGGAGGGGATGCTACGGCCCTCTGTTTAGGGCTCGGTGCGCCCGATGTTCGGTCCCACCTCCCACGTCGTGGCGCGTGCCCCTCATGGGAACATCGCCCAGGACGGATGAGCATCGCGTGCCGCAGCCTTCCGACTGATCCTTCGCGGCAATCGCCGTCACGACTAAACCGAATGCAAGCGAAATGGCGAGGGCGACACCTACTGGAAGATGATGCATACCTCCCCGCCTACCGAGCGCTTCGAAGACGGTCGATGAACGTTTGGAGACAGTCCCATCACGGCCTCAAACATGCCTAACGGACCGTTACCCGGCGTCCTTCGTTGAAGCGATTTGGGGAAGACGAAGCCCTTTAGCCGCTCTAAGTTGATCCTCATGGCAAGCCATTGGTTCAACCCTCCCGTGAACGTAAGGACCGACCGACCCGGGATGACTTACGCTTGCAACAATGTGGAGGGGGGCCGCCGAGGAACTCATGAAGTGGAAAAAAAGGGGGCCTGAGTGGAAGAGGGCGGTCCAAGCCTGCGTCGACGCCTTTGAGGACCGGGTGACCCCACAGGATGTCCGAGAGGCCTTCGAGGCTGCTGCCGAGCAGGAGGGAGTCCTACGTTCCTCTGATTAAATCTCCCTGCGGCTTGCCACCATGTGCCACGTCTGGTTACTGATCTCTCTCAGCAAGCAAGGGGAGAGTATCTTTATGTGGTTTCGCGCTACTTCGACCGACGGTCACTTAGTCCACATAAACAGCGATCAGGTGATAGCGGTCTACAAATACGAAGCAAATGACTACACGACGATCATCACAACTGGGGCTGGCGAACACCCTCATTTAATTGCCGTGACAGAAGACGTCGATCATGTGATGCGAACGATCGAGAACCGGTCCCTCTGACCCCTGCTCACTAGCGATGTACGGGTGCTGTGCGGGGAAGGGAACCGCCGGCCTTTACTCCATGTCGGGCACCTCGCCTCCAACAAACAGCGTCGTCGGCTCGCCGTATTCGCCCAGCGCCGGATTAGCATCACGGGACCACGCAATGACACCGGCATGCTTGCCCGCAAGAGCCTTGGCGGTCCTTATTGCCCGATCTTCCGACTGCTGCTCGGCTGGACCGAAGACAGGCTGAAGGTCGCCGGTCTCATCGCGGTCGAAGGCGGTAACGACAATGAGCTTGGGGGTCTTCTGCTGCGGTAGAATGCTCTCTGACATGCTGACGGTTTCCTCTGACGGAACGTTATTCGGTGTCGCTGGCGTACCATCTTCGTCGGTGCCATCCCCTGCTAAACCCGTGGCTCAAAGCAAGGGCCGCTAGGGCCAGCTCACGCTCCAGGGCAGCGTTGGCGACAAGGAGCACCTTGACGGCTGCTCTGGCACCACCATGGGCTGCTATGGCCTCGTCAGTCACAAGTTCCCAGTCGACGGGATGAAGTTGCTGTTCTTGCGATGTCTCGCTTTGTTCTCCCATGGCTTGGTCTCTCTGGGGCTGTCTAGCGGCACCCGTGCAGTTCCACATTATTGTCACCTAATGGCTCGCTCCAGAGCGAACAAAAGCGGAACGAAATTGTCAATGGTGAATTGACCGGAAGTAAAGTGAGTTCCTACTTTGGGCCATGCCTGACACTGGTGGAAGACATAAGCGCGGCAGCAAATGGAAGCTCAGCAATGCCTCATGGGGCAGGGGACATTCATTGCGGGCTCTGCAACGTTAAGCGCCGTGCGGCGTATTGTCTGGAGGGATGAGTGAGATCAGCTGCGCTCAAATCGCTATGGCTTCCTAAGAGCGTTGAGCGCTTTGAAGAGCGTTTCCGCTCGGTCTAAGGTAGTGGCGACCTCCGGTGCATCGCCGCTTAAGGAGCTTGGATTGGCAAGGAGCCAAGCCGACGGAGTGAAGTGATCGAACTCAGGGACGCCCTGTAGGACGCGGAAGTATGCCTCAGCCTTCTTGACTTGCCGTTCGGTACTTTCCTCGGCCGCTTTAAGCTTCGCTGGATCCAGTTCGTTGCCCCCCGACAGCTGGAATGCCCCATTGACGATCCTGCAGAAGAGTTGCGAGTCGAACAGGTCTTCGACATCGGCTTCTTCTTGAGCTGTGAAGTCAGCCATCGTTAGGACGCCGCCAGCTTTTATGATCTGGCTGCGTTTCAGGGTGTCGAGCTTGTTGCGGTCCTTTTTCGTGTAGTCTGAGAGGGCAATCACGTCGAGGTTGTTACCGCCAAAAAGCGAAACAAAGGACTGGATTTTGTCGATGCCGCCTGCCGGGCAAAGAACCCAACTCGGATCGAGGCCAGTCCTGCTCCGGCGTACTAGCTCAGCAGAAAGTGCCCGTAGATAAAGAATGTCACCAGGACCTTCGACAAGAATGGTGTGTTTGCCCACAAAGAGCGTTTGCGTAAGCGAGTACCCAAGAGCGCCTTGCAAAGGGAACACCGAGTCGCGATCAGCGTTAAGGACATCTTCGCGAACTTGGGTGCCAGTTGGTGTGCGGCGCCCATTATCGCCGACCTTTACGAGGTCTTGCACGATCCGCGATGCCATCAAGTCCTCATGCGGTACCATGAATGGCGAGTGTGTGGAGTAGATCATCTGGTGGTGCGGTGACAGCTTCTCCGAGAAATACCGTAGTAGGTCGGCCTGAGCGAGGCCGTGGAGCGTGAGCCCGGGCTCGTCCAGTAAAAGAAAAACCTTGCCCTTAGCCTCTTTCTTCACCCGGTCGAATTTAATCAAGAAAGAAAAAAACCATGTGAAGCCAGCACTCCGCTCTGAGAAAGACGTATCCGCCTTATGAAGCTGGTTGTAGATACGCGCCCGCCCAACCGCACCGGCGTTGAAAGGCGCCGGGTCACCCGACCTTCCTTCCGCTACGCTGACCCGGACCTCAATGTCTTGATTCTGGGTCCAGTATTCGAGGATTTCTTCGGTGAGGACGTTAGAAGCGCCCTGCAACCGCGCATTAAAGCTTTCGAACGTGGTTGCTCCGAGTATGTCCTTCAACGAGACGCCCGAGTATTCAAGGAACTCCCAAAAGAGGCGATCACCCCGCAATCGGTCCTCTGTAAAGAGCGTGTCGTCGGCCTCGCGGTCATTCAGGGTGGGTAAGTGTACAACCGCGTTCATTCGATCGTAGTTCGAAAAATACATGAATTGCGGCAGGTAAGGTTCGAGAATCTGCTTCACGCGTCCAGCGACCGACGATTGCGAATAGCCAGATACCTTGTCGTAAAGGGCCTTGTGTTTGGGGTTAGCCGCATGAAGCTCCTTGAGTTTCGTGAGGAGTTCCGTGCTTGTCGCGGGGTTACCTAGTTGACTTTTTTCGGGGGCGGAAAAGTTCGCTTGAGCGATGAGATGATTGATTGCGGCCTTGAAATTTACTGGAAAGGTCCACTGGGCAAATTTAGCCTTGTAGGTTCGGGCTACAACCACCATGTCGCCGGTAATTGTCGCAGAACCGAACTCCGCTGCGATCAAGGCTTTCTGAGCATCATTGATCTTCCAAGTCGTGGTGGCAACCATTGCCTCCTCTTCCGCATGCCGCTCGCTGTAGCGGGCGAGAAAGCGCTTTGGGTAGTCGCGCTCAATCTCGTACTGGAATGGGGTGGCCGGGTGAGGGTTGAGGCCCGCCAGCGCCTGCAGAATGGCAGTTTTGCCTGCTTCGTTTTTGCCCACAAGGCATGTGAGATGCTCGACAGTGAATACTCCGGAATCTTCCACAGAACGGAAATTCTGGATACGGATGGTTGCTAATTCCATGCTTCCCCCCTCAAAGAAGCCAAGCAATGACACGAATTTCTATGCTATGCACAGAAAAACGTAGATCATGCAGCTCAGGCTTAAAGCAAACTCAATTTGTCGCCCGGTGTTGAGCCCAGCGGAGACTTGACGTGCGTGGCGGGCTTCTCGACGATCACAAGAGGGTCGTCAGGACGTGGGCGCTGCAATCCCTTCGCTTCCCATGCCTCGATCTCCCCTTGCGCCCGCCAGGATGACCGGCATGCCCTTCTGCAAAGCAATCTGGCAAGCTCACGTGCCGCCCGGTGTGTTGCGAGGCGCCGGCCGGGCCTGATTGGGATAGATTTCAATGAACGGCTCAAGGTTGCCCAAGGGTGTCCCCGCAAGGCTAGGGTCCATTGGCGGATGGCCTCTTGCGGCGGTTGCGCACGTTTTGGTACGGAGTAGGGCTAACTGCCGTAGACAAATACTTTTCGGTCAAGTGAGCCGAGAATAAAAAGGGGAACACGAACCAGAGAGAGGTCAATGAACTCATCGCACATGATGGTCATCAAGGACCTTTTGCTTAATTCGTGCATCCAGAGATGGGGATGGTATCGAGACATCATCCCAAGAATGTAGAGACCTATGTAAAAGTATCCCATTTCGTTCAAAAAATCGCCATCGCCAACAAAGTATAGTGCATCGATTTTATTAGGAAAAACCTCCGGTGACCAACGAGCGCCCATTTCAGACCTCGGATCGTAGCTTACAGAAAAGGACGCTCCGCTTCTTAGATCGGAATGCGAAACGTTGGGTATCAAGGCGGGAGGGAATAAGAATTTCTCAAGGATAGGGTCGCGAAGGTCGTCTCCTGTGGGGTGAATAGTATACCCTTCACGAACCTGATGTAGCTTGCTATCTGCCCCGATCACAAGTTCGTTGACAATAAGACCTCTTACCAAAGTACTTACAAATGGTGCATCTAGTAACGCGTGGTACATTCCCGGAATGTGCTGCATGCATTCTTTCAAGGTGACTCCGCGATTTGGCATCTTTAAAGTTGATAGCGGCGTCGTATTGGAGAGGACGTTGGAGGAGGTCGTTGAATGCGAGGATCGTTCGGGAGTTGCCTCGAAAATTGTTGTCCGCTTGCCGTACTGTGGCGTGTGCATGGATCGATCTCGCCAAAGTCCAAAAAGCCCGTTCATTGAGCCAGCGGCATCGAACTCGGCCCGGGCTGACAATGCCTCTAGCGATTGGTTTAGCGCGAGTGATAGGCCGTGCCGATGGTATTTCATTGGCCGTCGGTCGATACTGTCTTCCCCATCTCCAACCCAAAGAATTTCTGCGTTGGCAAGCGATGTTAAACTATAATACGCTTGTAAGGCTTTCGTAGAAAGGCCGCTCGACTTAGACGATTGAGAGAACTCGAAGGCTTGCGACAGGCAATAGGCAAGCTGTTCCATTTGTTTTGTTACATTTGGCTTATGTTTCTTCGGAATGGACCTTTCGCTCATCAGGATTTCGGTCGAAGCTGTGGCATCCTGATACTTCCGTAAGCCGCGCCAAGCGACATCATAAGCACTGCTGGGGGCAACCTCGGTAACGACCCACTGCTTCACAAGCTGCACTCTCCCAGAATCGGTATAGCGGCAGCGATTTAGCTCCACGACCGACGAACTGATGTGTATACCAACTTCACAAAGGCCGCATGTGGATAACCGCAGATTTAGCGGCAGCGGGGAGGGACCTTAGGCCAGAGCCTCTGCATCGCCTCACTCGCAACGTTCAGCCGCGCTTCCTCGCCACCGTACTTGCCACCAGTGCCGCATTCTGAGTGACGCATGATGGACCGCTTTAGCTTGTTAGGGACAGGCGATCACCAGAAAGTCCTCGATGCGGTGGCGCAATGAGTGGGCGGTGACCGGGGCGGATCGGATGCCATCCCTAGTTCGGCTTGGCCATCGCCTTCTCAAGTGCCCGTCTTGCAACCTCAAGGCGCGCCTCGTCGCCTCCGTAGTCCTCCCCAACGCTGCCCGAGGAGTGCCCCAGAACAATGTCTTGGTCCGACTTCGTGACGCCGGCCAACCGCAGCCGATCCTTCATGAGGTGACGAAGTGAATGGGTCGTGGCCTTCGGGTCCGTCACACAGGCCCGCACATGTTTCCCGAGGGCGGCAGACGCTGAGGCCGGACCTCGGGGTCGACCATAGGCCGGGAATAGCATCGTTGCATTGCCGGCGGCTTTGACCGCTTCCCTTGCGGCCGCCAGAGCGACCCCTAACAACGGAACGTTACGCCGAGACACTTTATTCTTAATGCGACGGTCGTCATGCCACTCGACAGTCAAGTGCGGAACCGTATGGTCAAGGTGTACGTCCGTCACCCGCAGACCCGACACCTCAGCGAGGCGGCAACCCGTGCAATTCAGAATTGTCCAAATGTGTTGAAGGTCCGCCTTGGCATGGTACGAGATGCGGGCGGTTATGGCCGCAACTTCTTCCAGTGTGAATGGCCGGCGCTTATCTTTATCGGGTTCAGCCTTGTCCTTTGGCGCGGCCTCCAAATTCATGAAGGGGTTCGTGACGCCGGCTAGGTCAAAGTCCCTTATGGCATGATTAATGACCGCGCGGACTACGTTCAGATAGCGGTCCACGGAAGAAGCTTTGCGCCCATCGAGCATGTGGTCGCGGACTTCCTTGGCATCCTGGCGCTTGAGGCTTGCCAGCTTGCGGTCCTTGCCGAGTGCCTCCACGACGAGCTTGAAGACCCGCTCAAGCTCCATTTGCTTTGTCTCATCATCCCCAACGCGCTCCTTCAGATAAAGACGCTTGGCATCCTCAAGTGTCGGGGCTGGCGTGCCGTTTGGGTTCAGAACCAGTGCGCGCGCCGTTGCCGTGTCCGCCTCGGTCGGGTGGAAATCCGGCAAGTCGTCGTCGTCTCCGATGCGTTCAAGGTTTGGAACGTACTTACGCGCGAGCTTCTCGATGGCCTCCAATCTGGCTTGCCAATCCTTGTCTTGCTCGATCTCATCGGCAAACGGGAGGTCGCGATCTTGTCGAAAGCCCATCTTGCGGGCAGCGGTTATGCCGTCGCGGAAATGACCCCACTCTGTTGGGGAAGGCCCATTGGCCCGCTTGACCGCGTCGGATAAAAGTTTCTCGGCCTCGGCGTGAACCCTCGGATATTTTTTGAGGGCCTCCTGTTCGGTGGCGCCAAGCGGTACGAGGTGTTCTCGCTTGCCCAAAATGGTCCGCAGTTCTTCAGGGATTTTGCGCCTGTAGCGCCAACCGGCTTTGCCACGTTTCTGGATGTGCTTCACGTCAATGTTCATTCTCAGTGTACCCCGCAGTGTATCTCGCGGTGTATCTCTGGGGAAGCGGAAACCCTTGCAATCCTTGGGTTTCAAGACTTTTCTGGTGATTGTGGCTCCCCGGGCCGGATTCGAACCAGCGACCAACCGGTTAACAGCCGGTTGCTCTACCACTGAGCTACCGGGGAACAGAGGCTCTTGCGTGAGTGGGGCAGCCTATAGCAAACCCGTTTCGGCTTTGCAAAGAAGCATTTTGCATTTTTTTCGGTGCTTTTTGGCGCAGGGCTTTCTGGCAATGGCCGGCGAGCGCCCTCATATGAGCTGTCTCTCGCCTGTCACGGAACAGAAAAGGCCGTTGCGGCTTTCTCCGGCTGACGGTGCTACTGATGCAAATGGATCGACATTTCACATGACGGCAATGAGCGACGAACAGCCACCGGCCCGGAAAATCTCGGTCTTCGGCCGCCAGTTCACCATGCCGCGCTCGCGCGGCCTCAGGATTGCGATCGGCGTTGTGCTGATCATCGGCGGCATTCTCGGCTTCCTGCCAATCCTGGGTTTCTGGATGGTACCGATCGGATTGCTGGTGCTCTCTTACGAATTCGCATTGGTGCGCCGTCACCGGCGCCGCTTCGTCGTCTGGTGGGAGCGGCGGCGGAGGCCGGACTGAGACTGCCCTGCTGACAGGCCGGCATCCGGCAAAATGTCGGTGAGCGGCGTGGTCCGTCCAGGCATCACCGAGGCTCGTCGAAACAGCTTTCCAGGCGTTCGCAGAGCTCCTTGAGAACGGCGGTAGCCGACGCCAGCCGCGCCCGGTCGCGCGGCGGCAGGCTGTTTGCGCCTTCTATGCCGAGGCGGTCGATGGCATAGCGCACAAGCTCTGCAGACTGCGACAATCCGCGCGGTGTGCCGTCTTGCGTCGCTGATCGAGCCATGGCGGAGCCTCCTTTCTGCCCAACGTGGCCGCCGGGTTCGGGTTCCTCTCGCCGAGAATCATGCTTAACGATAAGCTAATATGTTATTGCTAGCATGGCATGGCGTTGATAAGCAGTGCCTCGATGTCGGAAGAACCGTTGGGAATGCATGGTGGCCGCTTGACGGCATTTTCGCCGCAACCTATTGGAGCCGGGTGGAACGCCGGGAGCAACGAGGCCTCGTGGCGGAGTGGTTACGCAGAGGACTGCAAATCCTTGCACCCCGGTTCGATTCCGGGCGAGGCCTCCAATACCCGAGCTCCCGCGCGTCAGCGCCAGGGGGCTTCAGTTCCGGTCGAAACAGCCGCGGCCTTCGCGCGGCAAGCGGATGGTTGGAACATGAGCGCTGATTTTGCCGAACGCCGGGTGAAGATGGTCGACGGCCAGATCCGCACCACCGACGTGACCAGCGCGCCGTTGCTCGAGGCGATGCTTTTCGTGCCGCGCGAGGCCTTTGTTGCCTCCGGCCAGCGCGATCTTGCCTATATCGATGAGGACATCCGCATTGCCGATACGGCCGAGGGTCCGCGCTATCTAATGGAACCGTCGCCATTGGCCAAGCTGATGCAACTGGCCGATATCGGCCCAGGCGATTCGGCACTCGATGTCGGCTGCGGCACCGGCTATGCGGCGGCGATCCTGTCGCGGCTGGCAAGGTTCGTGGTGGCGCTGGAAAGCGATCCGGCCCTAGCCGAGACCGCCACTTCGACGCTTGCGGCGCTGGGTTGCGGCAATGTCACCGTGGTCCAGGGGCCGCTGCCGCGAGGCCATGCCGCAAACGCGCCTTATGACGTCATCCTGATCGGCGGCAGCGTCGGCGAGGTGCCGGCGGCGCTGTTCGACCAGCTTGCCGAAGGCGGCCGACTCGTCGCCGTGGAAGGGCAGGGCAATTCGGGCGTAGCCCGGCTTTTTTTTAAGACTGGAGGGGTTGTAACGGGAAGACGCGCATTTAATGCGGCAATTAAGCCACTACCGGGATTTGAACGCATTCCCGCCTTCGAATTCTGAGTGATTTTGCCTTGCAGCGAAGGCGTTGTCATGATCGCTTGCGTTTGAACAATCGTTGCTGATCTGCATAACCGGGTGTTTCTTGGGGGCTTTCAGCGGGGGAACGATAGAAAACGCGGCGCCGGCTGATCAGAAGGAGAAGCCAGCGTGGCGCAGTTCCCGTGCAAAACGAATGAGGGAATATAACGTGCCGTCTGTACGCAAGTTGCTTTTTACCGCTGTCCTCGTTTCGGCGACAGCGCTTTCTCCACTGGCCGCCTCGGCCGAAACTATCCTCGGGGCACTTTCAAAGGCCTATCAGAACAATTCCTCGCTTAATTCTTCACGCGCCGGCGCCCGCGTCACCGACGAGGGCGTCGCCATCGCCAAGTCCGGCTGGCGCCCGACCATCACCGGCTCCGCAGACATCGATTACACCAGCACCCACATCAATGGTACGAGTCGAACCGCGCGCATAACCACGGGCAACTTTGGCGTCCAGATCAATCAAACCCTGTTCGACGGCTTCCAGACCAAGAACAACGTCGCCGCCGCCGAAGCGCGAGTCAGCGCATCGTTCGAAAGCTTGCGCAACACTGAAGAGAACACGCTGTTCAACGCGGCGAGCGCCTATATGGACGTTATCCGCGATCGTCAGATTGCCGTGCTGACCGAACAGAACCTGCAATTCCTGACCGAGCAGGCGCGTGCGGCGCGTTCGCGCTTCGAGGTCGGCGAGGGTACCCGCACCGACGTCGCGCAGGCCGACGCCCAGCGTGCCTCCGCGGTGGCGCAGTTGAGCGCCGCCCGTGCGACGGCGCTGGCAAGTGCTGCGACCTATCGCCAGATCGTCGGCGACGAGCCGGGCAGGCTCAGGCCGGCTTCGCCAGCATCGAAGCTGTTGCCGTCGAGCCTCGATGCGGCGATCGCGATCGCATCGGCCGAGCATCCGGCCATTCTCGCCACCCAGCACCTGGTCGACGCGGCGGCGTTTTCGGTGAAATCTGCCGAAGGCGCGCTGCTCCCGCAGCTTTCGGCCAGCGCCGGCGTCTCCAGCGACTATCGCAACACGGTTCCGGGCGTCCTTGGGGCAACGCAGGACGGCACAAGGACGTCGGCGAACATCGGTGCCACGCTGACTGTGCCGATCTATTCGGGCGGACGGACCTCGGCGACTGTGCGCCAGTCTAAGGAATCGCTCAGCCAGGCGCGGATCGAAGTCGACGTCAGTCGCGACCAGGTGCGTCAGGCCGTGACATCGGCATGGTCGCAATACACCGCCGCGCAGCAAAGCGTCACGGCCAACCGGCAGGTGGTCGCCGCCGCACAGCTTGCCTTGAACGGCGTCATCGAAGAGCGCAATGTCGGCCAGCGCACCACGCTCGACGTTCTCAACGCGCAGGCGACGCTCATCACCGCCAAGATCAATCTTGTCAGCGCCGAACGCGACGTGGTGGTGGCAAGCTATGCCATCCTCTCGGCGGTTGGCCATTTGTCGGCAGAGCGCCTTGCGCTCAACGTGACGAAGTACAGGCCGGAAGAGCATTACAACGCCGTCAAGGACAAGTGGATCGGCCTGCGCACGCCGGACGGCCGCTGATCGCCAGGCCGTGTTTTCAGCCCGCGCTCGAACGACGCGCGGGCCTCAACTCCCGACCCTAATCTGTTGAAATCCGAGATGTCGCCAGATTGGGGATTCTCGCAAGGCGTTCCGTCGGTTACGCTGTTGCCATGATTCGAATCCGGCATTGCCGGACAGGAAATCTGAGAACGAGTCACAAGGGCGGCGGATGTGACGATGGCGACGGCAAGCAGCGTACAGCGCGAACCTTCCATGGAAGAAATACTGGCTTCCATCAGAAGGATCATCGAGGACAGCGATACCGGCCGCAAGCAGCCGGGCGACGCGGACGAGCTGCGCCAGGATCTGCAACCGGCGCCGGCTGCGGGACGGGCAGCGGAGGGGGATACGTTCCGTTCCGAACTGCGCGGCGGACTGGAGATCGCCAAGCCGGCCACGCGGGCCGAGGTGCAGCCAACGGTCGCGCCGGTCATCGAGCGCCTGGAAACGCCGCTCCGCCCCGGCCCGGTAAAAGCAGCGGTGACGCTGGCTGAGGTGAACACCGTTCCCGAGCCGCCTGCAAAGCCGGATCGGCCTGCGACGGCCAAGGCTGCGGAGACGACCGACACCATCATCGCCGATTGGCGGCGCGAGATCGCCGCGGTCGGCGACGCGATGGCCAAGCCGGAGCGCGCCGAGCCATCCCATACGCCGGACGCCGAGCCGAAAGCCGAGATTTTCGAGGGCGAGGCGACTGCTGGACCTGCGCCGGAGCCTTCGGAGATTGGGCTGGAGCCATCGGAAAGCAGCCCGGGACCTTCGAAAATCGGCCCGGAACCTTCGAAAATCGGATTTGCGCGTCCGGCGGCCAGCGAGGCGCCGCCCGCACGTCCGGCGATCCTTTCGGAGCATACGGGCCGGCAGGTTGCCGCCGCCTTCGGCGAGCTTTCCGACGCGTTTGCCAGCCGCAGTAAGAAGACCTTCGACGAGATGGCCGAGGAGATGCTGCGGCCCATGCTGCAGGACTGGCTGGACAACAACCTGCCGACGCTGGTCGAGCGGCTGGTGCGCGAGGAAATCGAGCGCGTCGCGCGCGGCGCGCAGTAGCAATTCGGAGAGCCGCCGACGGGCGGCGCTCGACCGGCGAATTGTCGACGTCAGCGCTGCCCCTCATCTGCCTGCCGACAGGCGCCATCGGCGAAGCATCCGATCTCCCCGCAAGGGGGGAGATCGGATGTCTCTTTGGCTTTCGCCAACCACCAAGGCTGGAAGGCACGGCAAGGGGCAGCGCGAACCTGACGCGATTGCCTTGTAACATTCAGTTCCGCGAGTTGCACCGAACCATCCCGGCGCTATCTATCGGCCATGCCCTTGCGGTTGACTTGGCAACAACCTTCCGATTTACACCGGACCACAAATTCCGGACAGCGCGGACCGTTTTCCCATGCTCGAAAAGACCTACGACGCCAAAGCCGTCGAGCCGAAGATTGCCAGGATATGGGAAGAGGCCGACGCGTTTCGGGCCGGCGCCGGGGCCGAGGAGGGGGCTGAAGCCTTCACCATCGTCATCCCACCGCCGAACGTCACCGGCTCGCTACATATGGGCCATGCGCTCAACAACACGCTGCAGGACATTCTGGTGCGCTTCGAGCGCATGCGCGGCAAGAATGTCTTGTGGCAGCCGGGCATGGATCATGCCGGCATCGCCACGCAGATGGTGGTCGAGCGCCAGCTGATGGAAAAGCAGATCCACCGCCGCGACCTGACGCGCGATGAGTTCATCGACAAAGTCTGGGAGTGGAAGGACGAGTCCGGCGGCGCGATCCTCAACCAGCTGAAGCGGCTCGGGGCCTCGGCCGACTGGAGCCGGGAGCGCTTCACCATGGACGAGGGCCTCTCCAAGGCCGTGCTCGAAGTGTTCGTGACGCTCTACAAGGAAGGGCTGATCTACAAGGACAAGCGCCTTGTGAACTGGGACCCGAAGCTGTTGACCGCCATCTCGGATCTCGAGGTCGAGCAGCAGGAAGTCAACGGCAACCTCTGGCACTTCCGCTATCCGGTCGAAGGCACGACATTCGATCCGGAAAATCCGAAGACCTTCATCACCGTTGCGACGACCCGGCCGGAGACGATGCTGGGCGATACGGCTGTCGCAGTCCACCCCGACGACGAACGTTTCCGGCATCTTGTCGGCACGAACCTCATCCTGCCGATCGTCGGCCGCAGGATCCCGGTGGTCGCGGACGAGTATTCCGATCCCGAAAAAGGCAGCGGTGCGGTCAAGATCACGCCAGCGCATGATTTCAACGATTTCGAGGTCGGCAAGCGCCACCGGCTGCCGGCGGTCAACATCCTCACCGTCAATGCGGCGGTGAGCCTCAAGGACAATGAGGACTTTCTCGCCGGACTGAAAGTGACGCCGGAGCGCCAGGCCGTCTGGGACAGCCTCGACGGACTCGACCGTTTCGATGCGCGCAAGAAGATCGTCGAGTTGATGGAGGCGGGCGGCTTTCTCGAGAAGGTCGAGCCGCATCGCCACGCGGTGCCGCATGGCGACCGCGGCGGCGTGCCGATCGAGCCGTTTCTGACCGACCAGTGGTATGTCAATGCGGCGGAACTGGCCAAGCCGGCGATCGCCTCGGTGCGCGAGAGCCGTACCAATTTCGTGCCCAAAAACTGGGAAAAGACCTATTTCGACTGGATGGAGAACATCCAGCCCTGGTGCATTTCGCGCCAGCTCTGGTGGGGCCACCAGATCCCTGCCTGGTATGGGCCGGACGGGCATGTCTTTGTCGAAAAGACCGAGGAAGAGGCGCTCGGTGCCGCCGTCGAATATTATCTGGCGCTGGAAGGGCCGTGGAAGGCCTGGGTCGAGGACAAGCTCGAGAATTTCCAGCCTGGCGAGATCCTGACCCGCGACGAGGACGTGCTCGATACATGGTTCTCGTCGGCGCTGTGGCCGTTCTCGACGCTCGGCTGGCCGGACCAGACGCCGGAGCTGAAGACCTATTACCCGACCGACGTGCTGGTCACCGGTTTCGACATCATCTTCTTCTGGGTCGCCCGCATGCTGATGATGGGCCTGCATTTCATGGATCAGGAGCCATTTCATACCGTCTATGTCCATGCGCTGGTTCGCGACAAGAACGGGCAGAAGATGTCGAAGTCGAAAGGCAACGTCATCGATCCGCTCGAGCTCATCGATGAATACGGCGCTGATGCGCTGCGCTTCACCCTAACGGTGATGGCAGCGCAAGGGCGCGACGTTAAGCTCGATCCGGCCCGCATTGCCGGTTATCGCAATTTCGGCACCAAGCTGTGGAACGCGACGCGCTTCGCCGAGATGAACGAAGTGGCGCGCGACGACGATTTCTGGCTGCAGGACGCCAAGCTGGCGGTCAACCGCTGGATCCTGACCGAGCTGACGCGAGCCGCGCGTGATATAACGGACGGCATCACCTCATACCGCTTCAACGAGGCGGCAGGTGCCGCCTACCGGTTCGTCTGGAACCAGTTCTGCGACTGGTACCTGGAACTGCTGAAGCCGGTGTTCATGGGCACCGACGAGGCCGCCAAGGCCGAGAGCAGGGCATGCGTCGCCTTCGTGCTCGACGAGATCTACAAGCTGCTGCATCCGATGATGCCGTTCATGACCGAGGAACTGTGGGCCGAAACCGCCGGCGAGGGCAGGCAACGGCCATCGTTGCTTTGTCATGCAGCATGGCCGTCGCCCGACTTCGAGGACGAGGCGGCCGCCGCCGATATCAACTGGCTGGTCGATCTCGTCTCCGGCATCCGCTCGGTGCGTTCGGAAATGAACGTGCCGCCGGCGGCGATCGCACCGCTCGTGGTGATCGGCGCCAACGAAGCGACACGCGAAAGGCTCGAGCGTCAGGGCTCGGCTATCAAGCGTCTCGCGCGGGTCGGCGACATCTCGCTCGCCGAGGCGCCACCGAGGGGATCCGCCCAGATTGTCGTCAACGAGGCGACCATCTGCCTGCCGCTCGGCAGCCTGATCGACCTTGCCGCCGAGGCAGCGCGCCTGCACAAGGAGCTTGCCAAGGTGACCGAGGAAATAGCGCGGCTCTACAAGAAGCTGTCCAACGAGAAATTCGTCGCCAACGCGCCGGAAGAGGTGGTGGAGGCCGAGCGTGAAAAACTCGCCGAATATCGCGAGGCGCAAGAGAAGCTTTCGGTGGCATTGGCGCGGGTGCGCGACGCTGGCTGATCGAACAGATTGGGTCGGCTGGCCGCAACAGATTCGCCGGTCACGAATCTGCTTTCAAGGCAGGCCGCTTGCCACGAAAACAGGCATTCCGCAGCGTAAATCTTGAGGCAAACTGAATGTTTTTGCCCCATTGTTGCCGTAATGTAACAATGGCTGACTGGGCACGCAAAATGCCCTGTTCTGTAGTGTTTTAGGTGGTATTCCCGAGTTTTCTCGTCAATTTGTATTGAGGCGGCCATTTTCCCGCCTCGGGAAAAAGACCGCAACCTTGTCGGAAATGCGTTCCGCCAAGGTGTACATGTACGCACGGCGAATTCGTTGTTGCGCCGTTAACCTGAATTGGTTCTAGCTTGATGCAAGGATATTTCGGGGAGGAGATTCATGTGTTATTCGCGTCTGAAAGTGCTGCTGGGCGCGGGGGCTTTTTCGCTGGCTTTGGCTGGGACGGTGCAGGCCGGGGGCTTTGACCGGGGCGGCGTCAACATCGACCAGCTGTTCGACGCGGCGCCATATTCGTTCGATGCGGGCGTCACCTATGTTTCGCCACAGCGCAAACTCAAGAATGTGCAGCGTCTGGATGGCTCGGGATTGTCGACGTCGGCGGTGGATGTTGGCGGCGACTATGCGGTCCCGCATGTCGGGCTAAAGGCCAACCTCTTTGAACCGGTGGACTGTCTTGCGACCTATACGGAACCGTATGGTGCGGATGCAAACTTCGGCGCCAATAACGCCTATTCGCCGACAGCGGTCAAATACGCCGTCGACACAAACGATTTCGGTCTTACCTGTTCCTACAAGGTGAACGTCGGCAAGGGCGCCTTTCGGTTCATCGGCGGTGTCTCGTACCAACAGGTCGACGCGTTTCTGTCCCGCCAGACACTGCTCGCCTTCGGCAATACCGGCCTCGGCGTCTTCAAGCTGTCCGACGAGGCGTGGGGTTGGCGTGCGGGCGCGGCCTACGAGATCCCCGAGATCGCCCTGCGCGCCAGCCTGATGTACTCTTCGAGCTACAAGTACGACGGGCTGTCGGGAACCGTCGACACGACCGGCTTCAGGGGCGCCTTTCCGGCGGATCTGATTCCTGGCTCTACCGGGGTGTACCCAGTCTCGGCGTCGGCCGAGATACCTCAAGCTCTGGAATTCAAGCTGCAGAGCGGTATAGCTCCTGGCTGGCTGGCCTTCGGTTCCATCCGCTGGCAGGAGTGGAGCAAGCTTGGCGTCATTGCCATTAATGGCGTGCGCAGTCCGGTGACCGGTGCTCCCTCGCCCGTTTCATTCGACCTGCTTTATCGCGACGGCTGGACGGTAACCGGCGGTATCGGTCACAAGTTCACCGATCAATTGTCGGGCGTGGTTTCGCTGACCTGGGATCGCGGCACTTCGACGACCTCCGGCTATCAGTCGGATACCTGGGCCGTGGCCAGCGGCGTCTCCTATTCGCCGAACGACCAGGTCGAGGTCAGGCTCGGCGGCTCGATCGGTGTGCTGACGAGCGGGTCATCGACTTTCAGCGGTGTCGGCGACGTGGCAAATGCCGTCACCTATACCTATGGCAACGACCTGCTTCTCGCCGGTTCGGCTTCCGTCAAGATCAAGTTCTAACCACAGATTTTTAAACGGCAAAACGGCCGGGCACTGCCCGGTTGTTTTGTTCGGTGGATCGGCCAGCGCCGCAATTGCCGCCCATAACGTTCGCTCCTGTAATTGTGACGTTTTGGCAACAGTTTCTGAACAACCCTCGCGCCACCCGGCCGCCCGGGAACATTGCCCATTTCCCGCCATAAACCCGGCGCACCTCAAACTTGTCTCGGGACACGCGCCAAAAGGCTAGGCGAAGAGGCAGGCCGCACCGCCCGCGGTAAGGACGAGTATGGACGCCAGAGGGATCTCCAAGGCCAAGCTGCCGAGCCGCCACGTGACCGTTGGTCCCGAGCGGGCGCCGCATCGCTCCTACCTCTATGCGATGGGGCTGTCGGCGGCCGAGATCGCGCAGCCTCTGGTCGGTGTCGCCAGCTGCTGGAACGAGGCCGCACCCTGCAACATCTCGCTGATGCGCCAGGCGCAAGTGGTCAAGAAGGGCGTGGCGGCGGCCAACGGCACGCCGCGCGAATTCTGCACCATCACCGTCACCGACGGCATCGCCATGGGCCATCAGGGCATGAAATCGTCGCTGGTGTCGCGCGAGGTCATCGCCGACTCGGTCGAGCTCACCATGCGCGGCCATTGCTACGATGCGCTGGTCGGATTGGCCGGTTGCGACAAGTCGCTGCCTGGCATGATGATGGCCATGGTGCGCCTCAACGTGCCGTCGATCTTCATCTATGGCGGCTCGATACTGCCCGGCAGCTACCGTGGCCGGCAGATCACCGTGCAGGACGTGTTCGAGGCGGTCGGCCAGCACTCGGTCGGCACCATCGGCGACGCCGAGCTGCTCGAGATCGAGCAAGCCGCCTGTCCGTCGGCCGGCTCCTGCGGTGCCCAGTTCACCGCCAATACCATGGCCACCGTCGCTGAGGCGATCGGCCTGGCGCTGCCCTATTCCTGCGGCGCGCCGGCACCCTACGAGATGCGCGACCGCTTCAATTTCGCTTCCGGCGAAAAGATCATGGAGCTGATCGCAAGGAACATCCGCCCGCGCGACATCGTTACTATAAAAGCGTTGGAAAATGCCGCGACCGTGGTCTCGGCCACTGGCGGCTCGACCAACGCGGCGCTGCATCTGCCGGCGATCGCGCACGAGGCCGGGATAAAGTTCGATCTTTTCGACGTGGCCAGGATATTCGAGAAAACACCCTATATCGCCGACCTCAAGCCGGGCGGCAAATACGTCGCCAAGGACATGTTCGAGGCCGGCGGCATTCCGCTCTTGATGAAGACGCTGCTCGACCATGGCTATCTTCATGGCGATTGCCTGACGGTGACCGGCCGCACTTTGGCCGAAAATATGGAACATGTTTCCTGGAATGACAGCCAGGATGTGGTCCGTCCCGCCAACAGGCCGATTACCCAGACCGGCGGGGTCGTCGGCTTGAAGGGTAACCTTGCCCCCGAAGGCGCGATCGTGAAGGTCGCCGGCATGACGGAGCTCAAATTCTCGGGTCCGGCGCGCTGCTTCGATTCGGAAGAGGAATGTTTCGAAGCGGTTACGCATCGCAACTATAGGGAAGGCGAGGTTCTCGTCATCCGTTACGAGGGTCCGCGCGGCGGCCCGGGCATGCGCGAAATGCTGTCGACGACGGCGGCTCTCTACGGCCAGGGCATGGGCGGCAAGGTGGCGCTCATCACCGACGGGCGTTTTTCGGGCGCGACGCGCGGTTTCTGCATCGGCCATGTCGGGCCGGAAGCGGCAGTGGGCGGCCCGATCGGGCTGCTTAGGGATGGCGACTTGATCTCGATCGATGCGGTGAACGGCACGATCGAGGTTGCATTGTCCAAAGCCGAACTGGCGGCGAGGGCAAAAGGATGGAAGGCGCGCACGACCGACTATCAGTCGGGCGCGATCTGGAAATACGCACAGACGGTCGGATCTGCCCGCGACGGCGCGGTCACCCATCCCGGCGGTGCCAAAGAAACACACTGCTATGCGGACATCTGAGTTGTTGAGGTCGTCTGTCCTTTCGGCACTGGTTGCGCTCGCCACGTTTGGCGCGACCTTGGGCGCCGTCGGCCAGGCCATGGCCTTCGACGAAAAGGTGTTCGACGACAAGACCGGTGTGAAGCCGCAGTCGAGCCCGTGGGCGGTGTTCCAGTTCGGCTTTTCCGCCTACAAGAACGGCCATAAGGAGCAGGCCGCGGAAGCCTATAAGTATGCCGCGGAGAACGGCCAGATCGGCGCTACCTGGAAGCTTGCGCGCATGTATGCCGAAGGCGATGGCGTGGCGCGAGACGACTACGCGGCATTCAAGTTCTTCAGCGAGATCGTCGACCAGGATGTCGAGCCCGGTTCGCCCGAGGAAAGCTATGTTTCGGACGCTCTGGTGGCGCTTGGTGACTATCTGAGGAAAGGCATTCCCGGCAGCCCCGTCGAGGAGAACGAGGTGGCGGCTCAGGAATATTACATGCGTGCCGCCGCCAACTACCGCAATCCGAACGCCCAGTTCGAGATGGGCCAGATGTTCCTCAAGGGCGAGGGCGGCGTCAAGGCCAGCGTCAAGCAGGCCGGACGCTGGTTCCAGCTGGCGGCCGAAAAGGGCCATGCGGGCGCGCAGGCGACGCTCGGCAACCTGCTTTTCCAAAGCGGCAAGATCGTGCGGGGGCTGGCGATGATGACCGCGGCGCTCGAGCGGGCCTCACCCGCCGACCAGCCATGGATCCGTGGCATGCAGGAAGAAGCGTTTGCCGCCGCCGGCGAAGCCGACCGCCGCACCGCGATCTCGCTGGCCGACGACATCCTCACCAAGGGTGGCGGCGACCAATAGGTCGGCGGGATTGTCGATTTAAATCAATTATCGGTCGGTTCCGCCGGCATGCCGCCGGGCGCCGGTGTTGAGATCGGCGTGCCCTGCAGATGTGGGGCCAGCGTGTTGTCCGGGCAGCCATCCCGCTGCTTTGTCCAGGACGTGTTGTTGAGCACCATCTCGCAACGGGCGAGGTAGCTTTGGCCGGCAAGCGTCAGGCAGGCGACCCGGCCGATCTGGAATGATTTGCCGTTGGCAAGGCACTCTGCATCGGCAAAAGCCGGCGTCGCCACCGCCATCGCAAGCGCGCAGCCGATCGGGCAGAGTGCAAATCGAGTAGTCATGGGAACCCCAGCCACCATGATGATTTCTCATCAAGCACGCGATTTGTGGCGATAAGAGGTCAACTTATCAAAGTGCCGCCGGACAGCAGCTCCGGTCAGGGCGGCTGCAACGCCAGATCGATCGCCACCGGCACGTGGTCGGAGGGCTTTTCCCAGGCGCGCACCTGCTTTTCGATCGAAGCCGAGGAAAACCAGTTGGCGGCTTCGGGCGACAGAAGCAAATGGTCGATGCGAATGCCGTTGTTTTTCTGCCAGGCGCCGGCCTGATAGTCCCAGAACGTAAAGACGTCCGGGGCGTCGGTGACGGCACGCACGGCTTCGGTGAAGCCGAGATTCTTTAGCCGCCGGAACGCCTGCCGCGTCGCGGGCTGGAACAACGCATCGCTTAGCCAGTTTTCCGGATATTTCGCGTCGATCGGCTCGGGGATGACATTGTAGTCGCCGGCCAGAACCAGTGGCTCTTCCAGCGCAAGCCGCTCTTCGGCCCAGCGCTCAAGTCGCGCCATCCAGGTAAGCTTGTAGGAGAACTTCTTCTCGTCGTCGATCGGATTGCCGTTCGGCAGATAGATCGAGGCAACGCGCAAGGCGCCCTTGTCGGTCGAGAACACGCCCTCGATGAAACGCGCCTGCTCGTCGGCATCGTCGCCCGGCAAGCCGCGATTGACCTCGTCGAAACGCAGCTTCGACAGGATGGCGACGCCGTTGAAGCCTTTTTGGCCGTGAGTCTCGACATTGTAGCCGAGCGCCTCGATCTCGGCGCGAGGAAACTGCTCGTCGACCGTCTTGATCTCCTGCAGGCAGGCGATGTCGGGCGCGCTTTCCGTCAGCCAATGGGTCAAATTGCCGATGCGGGCGCGGACGCCGTTGATGTTCCAGGTGACGATTTTCATGACGGCCTCGATAGGCTGGTGGTCCGGAGACTAGCGATCCGGTGGATGACGTTCGACAAGGCCGATCGTATTGCCTGCCGGGTCCTTTAGGAAGGCCATCCATTCGCTTTCCCCCGCCTGGCCGAACAGGCCTTCGGTGTCGCGATGGACGAGCGCCGGCGGCGCGGTGAAGGGAACGCCGGCGGCCCTTGCCGAAGCGTGGAACTCTTCGAGGCCGGATATGTCGAGATAGACGGTGCCGGCCGGCAGGCCGTCGGTGAAAAGCAGGCGCACGCCACCGGCCAGGATGAAGGCGATGCCCGGCGGATCGAAACGCGCATGCAGGTTCATGCCGAGCACCTCGCGCCAGAACGCCAGCGTCGCATCGAGGTCGCGCCCGGCGGAAAGCGCGACCTGACGGACCGCGCCGATGTCGGGCATTTCTAGATCGAGAAGCTGGTGCCGCAGCCGCAGGAGGCGACCGCATTGGGGTTTCTGATCTGGAACGACTGGCCCATCAGATCGTCAACGAAATCGATCACCGAGCCGCCCATATAGACCAGCGACAGGTCGTCGATCAGCACGGTGGCCCCGTCCTTTTCAATGGCGACGTCATCGTCATTGCGCCTGTCGACCAGGTCGAACTTGTAGGAGAAGCCGGAACAGCCGCCGCCCTCGACCGAAACGCGCAGGGCCGTCTTACCGGCTTCGCTCGCCACAATCTTGGCGATCCGCCTAGCGGCGGCGTCGGTCATCTCGACTTTCATGGCGGTCTTGGCATCAGCGCCCATGGGCGTCACCTTGCTTTCCGTTTTGTATGATAGGTATGAAGCGCGACGGGGCAAGTCAACTGCGGCATACGCTATGACCAACGAGTTGGGCGACATCGGATTCGGCTATCGGCCGCGCGCGGCCTATGCCAGCGACCCGGCGAAGTCGCGCGGCCGGCTGTTCGACGAGGTGGAAAGCCCGACGCGCACGCCGTTCCAGCGCGACCGCGACCGCATCATCCATTCGACGGCGTTCCGCCGGCTGAAGCACAAGACGCAAGTGTTCGTTGCACACGAAGGCGACCATTACCGCACGAGGCTGACGCATTCGATCGAGGTAGCGCAAATCGCACGCGCTCTGGCGCGGGCGTTGCGCGGCGACGAGGACCTGGCCGAGGCGGTGGCCCTGGTGCACGACTTCGGCCACACGCCTTTCGGCCATACCGGCGAGGACGCGCTGAACGATAAGATGGCCGCCTGGGGCGGCTTCGACCACAATGCGCAGTCGCTGCGTGTGGTGACGCGGCTGGAGCGGCGCTATGCCGAGTTCGACGGGCTGAACCTCACCTGGGAAACGCTGGAGGGGCTGGTCAAGCACAATGGCCCGCTGACCGATGCCAAGGGCAAAGGGCTGAAGGGGCCGGTGCCGCAGGCGATCCGCGACTATTCCGAACTGCACGACCTCGAGCTCGACCGCTTCGCCGGTATCGAGGCGCAGTGCGCGGCGATTGCCGACGATATCGCCTACAACACCCACGACATCGATGACGGCTTGAGGGCAGGGCTGTTGACGCTGGATATGCTGGAGGGCGTCTCGCTGCCGGGGTCGATCCTCAAGGGCGTGCGTGAGCGCTATCCGGCGCTCGATGACGTACGCACCGGCCACGAGCTGATGCGCCGGCAGATCACCATCATGGTCGAGGACGTGATCGTCTCGACGACGGCCAATCTGGCGCGCATCAAGCCCGGCAGCGCCGAAGCGGTAAGGGCGGCCGGCGAGACGATGGTGAGCTTCTCCGCCGAGACGGCCGCATCGGAAAAGGAGCTGAAGGCCTTTCTTTACAAGCACCTCTACCGACACGCGGAGGTCATGCGGGTGCGCGCCGATGCCGATCAGATCGTCAGGGACCTGTTCGACGTTTATTTCGCCGATCCACGCGCCATGCCGGATGGCTGGCGCGAAGGGCTCGACCGGGCAGAGGACCGCGTCAAGGCGCGCAGTGTTGCCGATTTCCTGGCAGGCATGACGGACACTTATGCGCTCAAGGAACACAGGCGTTTGTTTGACCATACGCCGGATTTGAGCTAGGGCGGGCGCGATTTTGCCGGCCAACGCGCCGGATCCCTGCAAACCGTCAGAGCCATAGCAATGAACATCTTCGCCGATTTCAACGCGCGAATCATAAAGGTCGTCAAAGCGCTTGATTTGAAAGACAAGGATGGCGCGTCGCCGGACCTGTCGCGCATCGCCGTCGAGCCGCCGCGCGATGCCAGCCATGGCGACCTCGCGACCAACGCTGCCATGGTGTTGGCCAAGCCGACCGGCCAGAGCCCGCGTGCGCTGGCCGAAAGGCTGGCCGAGGCGCTGCGCGCCGACGAGGATATCGCGGCCGCCGAGATCGCTGGCCCGGGCTTCGTCAATCTCAGGCTCAAGGACGGCTTCTGGCAGGCGCATCTGACGGCGCTGCTCGGCGAAGGCCGCAACTACGGCCGCTCGACGGTCGGCGGCGGCAAGAAAACCAATGTCGAATATGTCTCGGCCAACCCGACCGGGCCGATGCATGTCGGCCATTGCCGGGGTGCCGTGGTCGGCGACGCGCTGGCCAATCTGATGGCCTTCGCCGGTTACGACGTGACCAAGGAATACGTCATCAACGATGCCGGTTCGCAGATCGACGTGCTCGGACGCTCCGTCATGCTGCGCTACCGCGAGGCACTCGGCGATGAGATCGGCGAGATTCCGCCCGGGCTTTATCCAGGCGACTATCTGATCCCCGTTGGTCAGGCGCTGGCCGGCGAATTCGGCCGCTCCCTGCTGCAGATGCCGGATGAAGAGGCGCTTGCCATCGTCAAGGACAGAACGATCGATGCGATGATGACGATGATCCGCGAGGATCTGGCGTTGCTCAACGTGCATCATGACGTCTTCTTCTCCGAGCGGACGCTGCATGCCAACAATGCGAAGAAGATCCGCTCGGCGATCAGCGACCTGACGCTGAAGGGCCACATCTACAAGGGCAAGCTGCCGCCGCCCAAAGGCGAGAAGCCGGACGACTGGGAGGACCGCGAGCAGACGCTGTTCCGCTCGACCGCGGTCGGCGACGACATGGACCGGGCGCTGGTCAAGTCGGACGGCACCTTCACCTATTTCGCCGCCGATGTCGCGTACCTCAAGGACAAGGTCGATCGCGGCTTCGTCGACCTGATCTATGTGCTTGGCGCCGATCATGGCGGCTATGTGAAACGGCTGGAAGCGCTTGCCCGGGCGATTGCCGGCGACGAGGTCAAGCTTACCGTGCTGCTTTGCCAGTTGGTGAGGCTGTTTCGCGCCGGCGAGCCGGTGCGCATGTCGAAGCGGTCCGGCGAGTTCGTGACCTTGCGCGAAGTGGTCGAGGAGGTCGGCCGCGACCCGATCCGCTTCATGATGCTCTATCGCAAGAACGACGCGCCGCTCGACTTCGACTTCGCCAAGGTGACCGAGCAGTCGAAGGACAATCCGGTGTTCTACGTGCAGTATGCCTCGGCGCGCTGCCATTCGGTGTTCCGGCAGGCAAGCGAGCAATTGGGCGAGGCCATGTTCGACCGCAACCAGCTGGCTGCTGAAGTGGCTTTGCTGACCGATGAGGGGGAGATCGGCCTGATCAGGAAGCTCGCCGAATATCCTCGGCTGATCGAAGCTGCGGCGCTCGCGCTCGAGCCCCACCGGCTGGCATTTTACCTCTACGAACTCGCTTCCAGCTTCCACGGACACTGGAACCGGGGCACCGATAATCCCGACTTACGTTTTGTTAAGGTTAACGACCGACAATTGACGCATGCCAGACTAGGGCTGGTGCAGGCTGTTTCGGACGTTTTGACGTCCGGCCTGACGCTGATCGGAGCCAATGCGCCCACCGAAATGCGTTAGGTTTGAGTAAAAAACCTGTCACCTTTTGCCCACATTGCGCTGGTAAGGGCCAACCCTACGCGACGTCCATGGCGTCCGAATGAGTGCGAGTTCGGGAACAATAATGGCAGACAGAACCCAGCTGAGAGCAGCCGACCACAACGACATCGCAAACGATGATCCGTTCGCGGAACTGACCAGGATCATGGGGTTCGACCCGCGCCAGCCGGTCAAACCGCAAACGCCGGCCCAGCCGAAAACCGCTGCCGCCGAACCGTCGGTGGACGAGGGCGATTTCGACATCGATCTCGAGAAGGAGTTGATGGGCGAGTTCGGCACTGATGCCAATGACAATGGTTCTCCTGCCGAGCTTCGCGAGCCGACACCCGAACCGGCCGCCGCCAACGAGATGGAGGATGAGCTTGCCGCCTCGTTCGAACAGGATTTCGCGTTCGACGACAGTGCTGCGGATGATTCTGCTCCCGTTGCGGCCGCTCCTGTTGCCGCCGACGAAATTGCCTCCGCCCCCGAAAGCTCGTTCGCTCCCGCTGTCGAGCCGGAGTTCGACGAGGAGTTCGATAACGCCGTCGCCGGCTCGCTCGAAGACGTGTCGCCGTTCGAGGACGACCTGTCGAGTGACGACGAACTTTCCGCCTCTGTCGACCAGGATTTTCGGCTCTACGACGATGTGACGGCCAAGGTGGCGGTGACGGGCGAGGATGAACCCGGGGCCGCAGCCCAGGCGATCGAGCCGGTCGACGAGCCCGCCTTCGACCCCGCCTTGGACGATGAGTTCGACAACGCCGTGGCAAGTTCGCTCGAAGACGAGCTGATGCTCGAGGAGCATGAGCCGATGGAGCAGGCGGTCGCCGTTGACACCGCCGTGCAGGCCGCCGCGCCTGCGTTCGATGACGAGTTCGACGATGCCGTTGCAAGCTCGCTCGAAGACGAGCTGATGTTCGACGAGCATGAGCCGGAGGAAAACGTCGCCGCTCCGGCATCGCCGGTTGAAGCGGTTTCAGCCGATGAAGATCTTGCCGGCCATTTCGATGATGCCATGGCCGATGTCGACATGGACTTCGACGTTCGCCCGAACGAGCCTGCCGAAATCGAAGAACCAGAGTTTATCGAAGAGCTGTCGATCGAAGAGCCAGAGGCCGCTCGGCTTTCCGGCACGGCCGCCGAGGCGGCGTTCGATGACGATTTCGATCTGAGCTTCGACGATGCGCCTGCCGAGGACGCCGAAGAGCCGGTGGCGCAGGTTGCGGCCGAACCAGCGGCGCCGGCCGCTGTCGTCCCGACGGCTCCAGTGGCCGAGGAACGGAGCCTGGAAGACGAACTGAACGCGCTGCTCGGTGCGATGAGCACACGGCCGGCACAAGCGGTCAACGAACCTCAGATGAGCCAGCAGCCTGCCCAGCAGCCTGGCCAGAAGCCCATGATGGCTGCTCAGCAGCCCGTCGGGCCGGCAGTTCAGAAGCCAGCAGTGGCCGCTGAACAGCCAATGGTGGCGGCTGAAGACGTCATCCACGAACCGGTGCATGCTGTCGACGAGCTGGATTGGGAACTGGACGAGCACGAGCCCGCCGAGCCGCAGCAGTCCAGTGCCGCCGATGACGCCGATCTTGGCAGTGTCCTCCTCGATGAGCTTGAAGGCGAGGATTTCGGTGTTGAAGCCGCTGCCGGACCTGTGGGCGATTTAGACAACGATGCGCTCGATGCCGACTTCGCCAGGAACATCGGCCTGGATCATGACTCGGCCGACAAGAGTGTGGCAGCTGCTGCCGAAGAAGACCCGCTCGATGGGCTGAACTGGCTGACAACACGCGCCACACCGCCCGAGCCGGCCCGCTCGTGGAGCCGCGTGACACCGGTTGCGCAGCCTCAGCCCGCTTTTGCAGGCCAGCCGGTCGCTTCGGCGCGTCCGGCACCGCCGCAGCCGGCTGCAACGCCGTCCTATCGGGCCGCACCGGTCGGAGAGGCGCCGTCCTATGAAGGCCAGGCATCCCGTGAAGACAGGCGGTCCAATGAGGATCGGCCATCCTATGAAGATCGGCCAGCCTACACGGAAGCTGCACCAACTTCGTATCAACAGCCTTCCGCCTATGACGAGATGCCTGATGTCGAGACGGTCGACGTGCCCGAGCGCGTCGTGGCGCTGGCGGAGGATCTCGACATTCCGGAGCTCAACTTCGACGATGACGAGCCGGTGGCGCCCGCCTACGACGATCTCGATGCCGATTTTGCCAGCCTTCTCACCGAAATGAATGCCACGGATATAGCGCCTGCCCCGGTGCGCAGTGCTGGCTATGACGATGAATACGATGCCGGCTTCGCGTCTGGCTATAAGCAGGATCGTAGCGAGACGCGCGCCTATGGCGCCAAGCCTGCGGAAGCCCCCGTCAGCGCGGCAGCCGCTTCCTATGCCGATGCAGCGGACGGTTTCGATCTGGGCCCATTGCCCGGTGGCCAGCCGGTTTCGCAAGCCGACGATTTCACCTTCGATGAGCTCGACTACGACCCCGAACTGGACGACGAGATGTCGGTTCCGGGCCTTGCCGAACGCGGGGCTGAAAGGCAGCCGCGCAGGCGCGGGCTGCTGATAGGTGCGGTGGTTGGCGCGGTGGCGATCGCCGGAGGCCTTGGCGCCTTTGCGTTGACCCTCGGCGGCAAGAGCGGCGGCGATGCGCCGGTTATCGTCAAGGCCGACAACAGGCCGATCAAGATCAAGCCGGAAAATCCAGGCGGCACCGTCGTGCCGAACCAGGACAACAAGGTCTATGACGCTGTGGTCAAGGGCGCCAAGCCCGCCGAGCCGGTTCAGCAGAAGCTGGTCACCAACACCGAAGAGCCCGTGGACCTGAAGGCCAACGAACCGGAGAGCCGCGTCGTCGATCTTTCGCCCAATGACCCCGATGCCGCGGACGATATCGACGCGCCCGGCACCGAGGCGTCTGATACCAATGCGTCTGGCATCAACGCGCCTGACGCCAACGCGCCTGACACCAACGCGCTTGGCACCAATGCGGCTGGCGCTACCGAAACCGCCGCCGCACCGGCGCCCAAGTCCGAGGATCGCATCGCGCAGGTTCTGCAGGAGGCCGAGAAGGGTGCCAACCCCGAGATCGTCGCCGTTGCGCCGCGCAAGGTACGGACCATGGTTGTGAAACCTGACGGCTCGCTGGTGGCGCGCGAGGATCCGGCGCCCGCCGCCCCGCAAATAGCTGCTGCCGAGCAGGCCGATCCGGCGCCGCAGCACGTGGCTCCGGCCGCCCAGGCCGACGCCGCCGCGCAGACCGGCACCGTGCCCCTGATCGACCAAATGACAAGTGATCCGAAGATTGAGGACCAGGCGAGTGGCGACCAGCCGAGCGGTGATCAGGCCGAAACCACCAAGCTGCAGCCGGCGCCCAAGCCCGACACAAAGGCTGAAGCCAAGGCCCAGCCGTCAGCCAGCAAGCAGTCCGCCAACACCCCGGCCACGGTTCCGGTGGCGCCGCAGCGTCCGTCCGACCAGCCGGTCGATGTGGTCGGCGAGGTCAAGCCCGATCAGGTCGCTTCCATCGATCCGGCCGCGGCAGGGGCTGGTTCGTGGTCGATACAGATCGCTTCGCAGCCGACAGTCGAAAGCGCCCAGGCGACTTACCAGGATCTGCAGCGCCGCTATGGCAGCGTGCTTTCCGGCCGCACCGCCAACATCGTCAAGGCCGAGATCGCCGGCAAGGGCACCTTCTACCGCGTCCGCGTTCCGGCGCAGTCTCGCAACGAGGCGATCAAACTGTGCACCAGCTACAAGGCTGCCGGCGGCAATTGCTTCGTGTCCCACTAGCGGCACCAAAGCCCCTCGAAAAGCCGGCGCCCGCGCCGGCTTTTTTGCGTGAACGGAAAGCTCTGGAGGCAATTGCGGGCGATTCCCTTTGTCGGCGCGAAGCTCTAAACTGTTCCGCATGACCGAATCAAGATCCATGATCCTCGGCTGCGCCGGGAAATCACTGACCCGCGACGAGATCCGTTTCTATCGCAACGAATGCCCGTGGGGCTTCATCCTGTTTGCGCGCAATATCGGCGAGACCGAGCAGATCCGCGATCTGGTCGCCGCGATGCGCGACTGCGTCGGGCGTGCGGACGCGCCGGTGTTCATCGACCAGGAGGGCGGCCGGGTGCAGCGCCTGCGGCCGCCGCTGGCGCCGAACTATCCGGCTGCCGGTGCACTCGGCGCCTTGTGGCGCGACGACCATGATGCCGGCACCCGTGCCGCCTGGCTGATGGCGCGGCTGCATGCCTTCGATCTGCTGCGCTACGGCATCACGGCGGATTGCCTGCCGGTGCTCGACGTGCCGATCGAGGGCGCCAGCGACGTCATCGGCGCGCGCGCCTATGGCAAGGAGCCGCGCGCCGTCGTCGAACTGGGTCGCGCCGCGGCGGAAGGCCTGATGGCGGGCGGCGTGCTGCCGGTGATGAAGCATATTCCCGGCCATGGAAGGGCCTTCGCCGATACGCACTTCGAACTGCCGACCGTCGACGCCTCGATCGGCGACTTGCAGCGGCATGATTTTGCCCCGTTCAGGGAGCTCAACCATTTGCCGATGGCGATGACGGCGCATGTCGTCTATAGCGCGATCGACCCGAAGAACCCGGCCACCACATCCGGCAAGGTCATCGAAAAGATCATCCGCGGCGAAATCGGCTTCGACGGGCTGTTGATGAGCGACGACACTTCGATGAAGGCACTTTCTGGGGATTTCCCGTCAAAGGCGGCCGCTATCCTTGCGGCGGGCTGCGATCTGGTCCTTCACTGCAACGGCGTGTTCGACGAGATGGCCGGCATTGCATCGCGCACGACCGGGCTTGAAGGCAAGTCGTTTGAGCGCGCGGAGCGGGCGCTGACCTATATCAGGAACCGTGATCGGGCTGATGAAACCGAGGTTCGGGCCGAATTTGCCAGTTATTTCGACGCGGTGGCCTAGCATCAAAGGAAGCGAAGTGGCGGAAACATTGGACCTGAAGGCCGGCAAGGCCGCACCGATGGACCGCTTGTGGGCCGAGAACGACGATTCCCGGCTGACCGGCGATCCGGCGTTGGTCGTCGATGTGGCCGGCTTCGAAGGTCCGCTCGATCTTCTGCTGCATCTTGCCCGCAATCAGAAGGTCGACCTGTCGCGCATCTCGATCCTGGCGCTGGCCGAACAGTATCTGGCCTTCGTCGAGAAGGTGAGGGCGCTGAGGCTGGAGCTTGCCGCCGACTATCTGGTGATGGCGGCGTGGCTGGCGTTTCTCAAGTCGAAACTCCTGATCCCCAAGCAGCCTGGCGACGAAGGCGAAAGCGGCGAGGAACTGGCGGCGGTGCTGCAGTTCCGGCTGAAGCGGCTGGAGGCGATGCGCGACGCGGCGGCACGGCTGGTCAACCGCAACCGGCTCGGACGCGACGTGTTTGCACGCGGCATGCCGGAAATGGTGATCGTCGAGAAGCGCAATGCCTATTCGGCCTCGCTCTATGACCTGTTGACCGCCTATGCCCAGCAGCGCCAGAAGCAGGCAATCACCAATGTGACGATTGCCAGGCGCGGCGTGTGGTCGCTCAAAGATGCGCGCGACGTGCTGACCAGGCTAATCGGGTCGCTGCGCGACTGGACGGCGCTCGACAGTTTCCTGGTCGAATATCTGGCCGGCCCGGAAGAGCGGCGCACCGCGGTTGCCAGCTCGTTTGCGGCGACGCTGGAACTGGTGCGCGAAGGCAAGATGGAAATGCGGCAGGACCAGGTGTTCGCGCCGCTTTATCTGCGCGGCCGCGCCCAGGCCATCAAGATAGTCGAGGTGACACCATGAGCGAACGCGCCAACGCTTCGGTCATTCCGTTCAAGGTCGACGACGACGCCGAGCAAGGCGCGGTCGCCGAGAACCCGGCACAAAATCAGGGGCAGAACTTGTCGCGGAATCCTGGCGAGCGGCTGCATATGGCGGAGGCCGTACGGATGGCCGAGGCGATCGTATTCGCCAGCGCCGAGCCGGTCAGCGAAAAACAGCTCACTTCGCGATTGCCCGACGGCATCAACATTGCCGCGGCAATGGCTGAACTGCAGCAGATCTATGCGCGGCGCGGCGTCAATCTGGTGCGCGTCGGCGATGCCTGGGCGTTTCGCACCGCCGGCGACCTCGCCTTCCTGATGAGCCGTGACACGGTGCAGCAGCGCAAACTGTCCCGCGCTGCCCTCGAAGTGCTGGCGATCATCGCCTACCACCAGCCGGTAACGCGCGCCGAGATCGAGGACATCCGCGGCGTCGAGACGTCAAAGGGGACGCTCGACACGCTGATGGAGACCGAATGGGTGAGAATGCGCGGCCGGCGCCGAACGCCCGGCCGTCCCGTCACCTACGGCACGACCGATATTTTCCTCGACCATTTCGCGCTGGAGGAAATACGCGATCTCCCCGGCATGGAGGAATTGAAGGGTGCGGGGCTGCTGTCCGGCCGCATGCCGTCGAATTTCTCGGTGCCGCTGCCGCCGGCCGACCCAGATGCGCTCACCGACGACGAGGATCCGCTGACCGACATCGACCTCGAAGAACTCGGCCTTTTGACGCCGCGCGTCACGGAAGATTGAGCCGAGCGCCATCTTAAAGCCACAGGCAGGATGGAACTGCGCCGATTGGTAGCGGGCCGCCGTGCCGAAAGTGCGTGACTTCGGCGACTCATTCATGAACTCTGTCGCAGTTCTGTTTGAATCCGAACCCGAAAGCGCATAGATCAGCGTCTGGGAAACCGTTCGAGAGAGATTTGCTATGGGTTCATTTTCGATTTGGCACTGGATGATCGTTCTGGTGATCGTGCTGCTGGTCTTCGGCCGCGGCAAGATCCCCGAGCTGATGGGCGACATGGCCAAGGGCATCAAGAGCTTCAAGAAGGGCATGGCCGACGACGAGACTGCCGAGGACAAGCGCACCGTCGAACACCGTGCCGACGAAACCGTTTCGGTGCCGAAGGAAAAGGCCAGCAAAAGCTGAGCCCAAACTTTAGTCGGAACGTATAGCCATGTTCGAAGTCGGCTGGACCGAGATGCTGGTGATCGCGATCGTCATGATCGTGGTCGTCGGGCCCAAGGATTTGCCCAACATGCTGCGCACTTTCGGCCGCACAACGGCGAAGCTGCGCGCCATGGCGTCCGATTTTCAGCGGCAGTTTAATGACGCGCTGAAGGAAGCCGAGCTCGACGACGTCAAGAAGTCGGTCGATTCGCTGAGAAGCCTTAATCCGGCAGCCGAGATCAGGAAGCAGCTCAATCCATTCGAGCAGGCCGCCGCCGACGTGCGTTCCGGCGTCGACGCCGTGATGAAGCCCAAGCCGGCCGTTGATGCCGCCGCTTCGACGGAGCAGGCAGCCGAGCCATTGAAGAACGGCGCAACGACGATGCCGGGGGTCAGCCCGCCGGAGCCGACGCCGGCCACGCCGACCTTTCCGGCGATGACGGACGAGTCCGTCGTGGCGCCGGCAGTGCAGGCGCAAACGGCTGCAGCGGCCGTGCCGCAAAAAGCACCTGCGGCAAGGAAGAAGCCGGCGCCCGCGAAAGCCGCGGCCGCCGCGCCGGCCAAGCCGGCAAAGACCGCTGCGCCGAAGGCCGCCGCAAAAGCTGAGTCGAAAGTTCAATCGGCAGCGAAGAAGCCGGCGACAGCTGCGAAGAAGCCGGCCCCCAGGAAAACGGCGGGAGCCGCCAAGTGAGCGTTTCGGACAAGGAAAAGGACGAGATCGAAAAATCGTCGGCTCCGCTGATGGAGCATCTGATCGAGTTGCGCCGGCGGCTGATCTGGTCGATCGGCGGTTTTTTCGTCGCCTTCCTGGTCTGCTTCTTTTTCGCCAAGCGGCTGTTCAACCTTCTGGTCATTCCGTTCAGATGGGCGACCCAATGGGCCGGGCTCGACCCGCACAAGGTCGAGCTGATCTATACGGCGCCACAGGAATTCTTCTTTACCCAAGTCAAGCTCGCCATGTTCGGTGGCATGGTCATCGCCTTTCCGCTGATCGCCACGCAGATCTACAAATTCATCGCGCCCGGCCTCTACAAGAACGAACGCAACGCCTTCCTGCCGTTCCTGATCGCCTCGCCGATCCTGTTCCTGATGGGCGCGTCGCTGGTCTATTTCTTCTTCACGCCGATGGTGATGTGGTTCTTCCTCGCCATGCAGCAGACCGGCACCAACGACCAGGTGCAGATTTCGCTGCTGCCGAAAGTGTCCGAATATCTCAGCCTGATCATGACGCTGATCTTCTCCTTCGGCCTAGTGTTCCAGTTGCCGGTGGTGACCAGCCTGATGACGCGGGTCGGCATGCTTTCGTCCACGGCCCTGGCTGAAAAGCGCAAATGGGCGATCGTCATCGCCTTCGTGGTGGCGGCGGTGCTGACGCCGCCCGACCCGATGAGCCAGATCGGCCTCGCCATTCCGACGATCCTGCTCTACGAGGTCTCGATCTGGTCGGCCCGGCTGATCGAGCGCAGCAAGGAGCGCGACCGTGTGGCCCGGGAAAAGCAGGACGCCACCGAAGAGGTGGCCGAAAAGCCGGCGGACGCGTCTTCGACGTAGGTTCGGTTGAGGCGGGCAGCATCTTTTTGCCGGCCGCAGCAACTTTGTTCTTGCTTTGTGCCGGCAGCTATGCTACTAATTTGGGTATGGTGCCAATTGGCTCCAAAAACCCGCCTCCCGAGGCGGGTTTTTTGTTTCCAGGGTGAAAACTCCGGTGTTGTCGGACGTCAATGTCGGCGGGACAGCGCCCCCCTCTGTCCTGCCGGACATCTCCCCCTCAAGGGGGGAGATCGGCAGCTTTGGAGACAGCGCCCTTTCTGCATCCTATGAGATTGGCGAAAGCCGCAGTGACGGCCGATCTCCCCACTAGAGGGGGAGATGTCCGGCAGGACAGAGGGGGGCGCGAAGGAACGCCAGCGTTCACATCTTGCATCGGCCAATGATGCGGTTTACGCCCTTTCGTCTTTGTTGTGGGGCATCTCGTTGTCCCAAAACCGCTGCGCACTTTTGGGCGACATGCCCCCTGAGGACGAACAGACCATGCTTGACATCAAATGGATTCGCGAGAACCCGAAGGCCCTTGTCGAAGCGCTCCAGAAGCGCTCGTGGTCGGCCGGGGAGGCGCAGTCCACTGTCGACGACCTGATCGCCGCGGATGAGGCCCGGCGCGAGCATCTGACCGAGCTGCAGACCCGGCAGGAACGCCGCAACGCCGCATCGAAGGAGATCGGCAATGCCATGCGCTCGGGCGATGCAGCCCTTGCCGAGAGGCTGAAGGCCGAGGTCGGCGAGATCAAGGCCTTCATCCAGAATGGCGAGGCGCGCGAGCGCGAGCTCGACAAGGCGCTGAACGATGCGTTGGCGGTGCTGCCAAACGTGCCGTTCGACGACGTGCCGGTCGGCAAGGACGAGCACGATAACGTCGTCAAACGCGTCGTCGGCGAGGTGCCGACGCGCCCGAACTGGGTGAAGGAGCATTTCGAGATCGGCGAAGCGCTCGGCATGATGGATTTCGAGCGGGCGGCAAAGCTGTCCGGCTCGCGCTTCACCGTGCTCAAAAACGGCCTGGCGCGGATGGAACGCGCACTCGGTCAATTCATGCTGGACCTGCACACCACTGAGCACGGCTATGAGGAGATTCAGCCGCCGCTGATGGTGAATTCGGCGACGATGTATGGAACGGGACAGCTGCCAAAATTCGCACTGGATTTGTATAGAATTTACGATGAAAGCAGCCATGCCCATTACGGCATGGAAGAACATGCCGCAGTCATTCCCGGAATACTGAACCAGATCGATCTCTTTCCAAAACTTGTAAGATACCTGAGCACCAGACGCTCGGATCCGGAAAGTGAAGCGCTGTTTCAAGCTCTTGCCAACGGCTTCGGCGATACGACGCTGGAAAGCGTCGAGTATTTTGCGGATTTTTTGAACTCAGTTGTTGATGGCTCGGAGGACAGCAACAGTTTGCTCTCGGATCGATGGCTCATCCCCACTGCCGAAGTTCCGCTCACCAATCTCGTTCGCGACGAGATCACACCGCACGAAAAGCTGCCGCTTCGCTATACCGCGCTGACGCCGTGCTTCCGCTCGGAGGCGGGCTCGGCCGGGCGTGACACGCGCGGCATGCTGCGCCAGCACCAGTTCTACAAGGTCGAGCTGGTGTCGATCACCGACCAGGAGACTTCGCTTGCCGAGCATGAGCGCATGACCGAATGCGCCGAGGAGGTGTTGAAGCGGCTCGGCCTGCCGTTCCGTACCATGACGCTTTGCACCGGCGACATGGGCTTTGGCGCGCGCAAGACCTACGACATCGAGGTCTGGCTGCCCGGCCAGAATGCCTATCGCGAGATATCGTCGTGCTCGGTATGCGGCGATTTCCAGGCGCGGCGCATGGACGCCCGCTACAAGGACAAGGACGGCAAGGGCAACCGCTTCGTCCACACGCTGAACGGTTCGGGCACCGCCGTCGGCCGCGCTCTGATCGCCGTCATCGAAAATTACCAGAATGAGGACGGCAGCGTAACCATTCCTGAAGCGCTTCGCCCTTACATGGGCGGGCTGGAAAAGATCGAATCATCGAAGTGACAAGCTTGGCAGTGTCGCATTCCTTCGCGCCCCCCTCTGTCCTGCCGGACATCTCCCCCTCTAGGGGGGAGATTGGCAGTTTCGCGGCCGCAATTTTCCCTGCTACGCCAACAAGTGGCCGAAGTGGTGATGACGGCGCAATCTCCCCCCTAGAGGGGGAGATGTCCGGCAGGACAGAGGGGGGCGCCGTAGAGAGCTGCCGTCAACCTGAACCTACAGAGGCGGCTTTATGCGCATCCTCTTGACCAACGACGACGGCATCCATGCCGAGGGCCTTGCATCACTCGAACGCATCGCCCGCACGCTGTCGGACGACGTCTGGGTGGTGGCGCCGGAACAGGACCAGTCCGGCTATGCGCATTCGCTGTCGATCTCGGAGCCGCTGCGGCTCAGGAAAATCGGCCAAAAGCACTTTGCGGTGCGCGGCACGCCGACCGACTGCGTGATCATGGGCGTGAAAAAGATCCTGCCGGAAGCGCCCGACCTGATCCTGTCCGGCGTCAATTCGGGCGCCAACATCGCCGACGACGTCACCTATTCGGGCACGGTCGCCGGCGCCATGGAAGGCGCGCTGCTCGGCGTGCGCTCGATCGCCATCAGCCAGGCCTATTCCTATGTCGGCGAGGACCGCGTCGTTCCCTACGAGACCACCGAAGCGCTGGCGCCGGCGCTGCTCGAAAAGCTCGTCGCCATGCCGTTGCCGGACGGCGTGCTGCTCAACGTCAATTTTCCGAATTGTGAGCCGGAAGAGATTGCCGGAACTGTGGTTACTTCGCAGGGCAAGCTGGTCCACAGCCTGTGGGTCGACGAGCGGCGCGACGGGCGCGGCCTGCCTTACTACTGGCTGCGCTTTGGCCGCGAGCCGGTCGAGGGCAAGCAAGGCACCGACCTCCACGCCTTGCGCAATCGGCTGGTGTCGGTGACGCCGCTGCAGCTCGATCTCACCGCGCATGAAATCCGCGATCAACTGGCCAAGGCGCTCGCATGAGCTTGAACCACGCTGCAACGGTCGACGAGCGCGAAGGTTTCGCTGCCTTCCTGCTTCGCCTGCGCGGCAGGGGCACGGTGCCGAAGGCGCTGATCGCCGCCTTCGAGGCGACGCCGCGGCGCGGCTTTCTGTCTCCGCATTTTCACTCGATCGCCTGGTCGGACCGTATGCTGCCGATCGAATGCGGCGAGGCCATCGAAGGTGCCGACCTGCAGGCGGCGGTGATCGCGGCACTTGCCATCGAGCCGGGCAACCGGGTGCTCGAGATCGGCACCGGGTCCGGCTACACGGCGGCGGTGATGTCGCGGCTTGCCGCGCGGATCGTCACCATCGACCGTTACAAGACGCTGGCCGAACAGGCCCGGCAGCGCCTCGAGGCACTCGCCATCGGCAATGTCGTCGTGCGCCAGGCGGACGGTTCCAACGGGCTGGCCAACGAAGCGCCGTTCGACCGCATCGTCGCCTGGGCGGCTTTCGACAGCCTGCCGCGCTTTCTCCTCGACCAATTGTCGAGCGGCGGCATCGTCATCGCGCCGATCGGACCCGACGAAGGCGAGCAGGTGCTGGCCAAGCTGACCAAGGTCGGCAGCCGCTTCGAACGCGAGGATATCGGCCTGGTGCGGCTGCAGCCGGTCCTGCGCGGCGTCGCCGCGGTAATTTGATATCCTGACCGTCGACCGCTTGGGGGCAGCCGAAGCCTGGTGTTACGTCATCCTGGGGTGCAGCAGAATGCTGCTCCGCCGCATTATTCGGCTAAGGTCACGGAATGGATCCCAGGGTCTCCGCGACGGAGCTTCGCTCCTGCTCCGCCCTAGGATGACGAAGCTGAGAGCCTTCCTCGAATATTTTAAGAAAATTTGCGCCAGATTCTACAGGTTTAACCGACCGGTAACATTAACGCGCTTTAATCACACTCAGTTGTACCGGGTCTGTGCGGGTTAGTGCGATGCAATTCAGTGTTTTGAAGGCAAACGGACGCAATCTGGCGCGTGGCTGCGCCGTCCTCATGATCGCAGGCGCTGCGACGGGGTGTAGTTCCCAGGTGGCGCGGTTCAACAGCGTCGACGACGTGTTCACCGCCTCGACCAACAACCAGCGCGCCATCATCGACAAGCAGGACGCTGCCCAGCCCTATCCGGGCGATGTTGCGGCCGCCCCGATCGACGGCAGCCACACCCAGTCGGTCAGCCGCTCAAGCCTCGAACCGGTCACGGCGCAGCAATTGCCGCCGCCGGCTCCCGCCCTGGCACCTGCTGCCCGTCCGGTGCGCACCGCTGCCGCGCCGGCCTTGACGCCTGCCGCTCCTCGTGTCGACAGGACGGCAACCGGCACCGTCGCTCCGGCGGCAAGGCCATTCAAGAACGCCGAGCCCGACGCGCCGCGCATGGCGACGGCCGCCGGCGCGCCACATGCAACCGAGATCGTCGTCAAGGACGGCGAGACCATTTCCGGCCTGTCGCGGCGCTACGGCGTGCCGGCCGATGCCATCATGAAAGTCAACGGGCTGAGCGCGACCAAGGGGCTGAAGACCGGCCAGAAGCTCGTCATCCCGGCCTATGCGTATTCGAGCAACGGCGCCACGCCGAAAGTCGCCGACGCCAAGCCCGCGAACGGCACCAGGCACGACCAGCCGGCCGATGCGCCGGAGAAGGTGGCCGTGCTGCCGCAGCAGCCGAAGCTCAGGGAAGGCAAGTCCGCCGCGCAGGTGGATGCGTCGGCCGCTGCAAGCCAGCCGAAGGATGGAAAGGCCGCGCCTAAAACTGCCTCGGCGACGACCAAGCCGGCCGGTGCCGGCGGCACTTACACGGTACAGCAAGGCGATACGCTGTCGGCCATCGCCAGAAAGACCGGCGTCGGCGTCGTTGCGCTGAAGCAGGCGAACGGCATGCAGGACGGACTGCTCAAGATCGGCCAGACCCTGAAAGTGCCGGCAGGCGGAACCGCTGTCGTCGCCGGTGCGAAGCCGGCAAAGGTCGATCCGGTGACGACGGCCACCACCCAGCCGCCGGCCAAGACAACGCCGACGCAAACGCTCGCCTCCTACACGCCGCCGAAGAAGGACGCGAAAGTCATCCAGCAGGCCGAGGACGACGATGCGGTGGCGCCGGACGCAACCGGCATCGGCAAGATGCGCTGGCCGGTGCGCGGCCGCGTGATTTCAAGCTTTGGCGGCGGCAAGGACGGCGTCGACATTGCCGTGCCCGAGGGAACGCCGGTCAAGGCGGCCGAAAACGGCGTCGTCATCTATGCCGGTGACGGCCTCAAGGAATTCGGCAACACCGTGCTGGTGCGGCACGAAAACGGTCTGGTCACCGTCTACGGCCATGCCAGCTCGATCGAGGTGCAGCGTGGCCAGAAGGTCAAGCGCGGCCAGGAAATCGCCCTGTCCGGCATGAGCGGCACCACCGACTCGCCGAAACTGCATTTCGAAGTGCGCAAGAACTCGGCGCCGGTCGATCCTTCGACCTATCTCGAATAGGGAACGAAAAGCGATTTGCGGGCCACTTGATCTTCAGCCCGCCGAGGAAGTCCGCTCCGCAAGGTGCGGGCTTCTTCTGTTGCTAATCCTTGAGCGGCTAATCCTTGAGCGATTTGCCGAGCCGGCCTGCCAGATCCTGGGTGAACTGCCAGGCGACGCGGCCCGAACGGCTGCCGCGCGTCGTCGCCCATTCCAGCGCCTCGGCGCGCAGCGTCTCGGGATCGATGGCGAGATCGTGATGGCGGACATAGCCGTCGATCATGTCGAGATATTCGTCCTGCGAACATTTGTGGAAGCCGAGCCACAGGCCGAAGCGGTCCGACAGCGAAACCTTCTCCTCGACCGCTTCGGACGGGTTGATCGCGGTCGAGCGCTCATTGTCGATCATGTCGCGCGGCAACAGATGCCGCCGGTTCGAGGTGGCATAGAAGATGACGTTGGCCGGGCGGCCCTCGACGCCGCCTTCAAGGGCTGCCTTCAGCGATTTATAGGACGTGTCGTCATGGTCGAATGACAGATCGTCGCAAAACAGGATGAAGCGGAAGGGTGCCGCCTTCAGCAGTCCCATCAGCTTCGGCAGGGTGTCGATGTCTTCGCGATGGATCTCGATAAGCTTGAGCGGCAGGTCAAGCTTGGCCGAAGCGTTGACCGCGGCGTGCACCGCCTTGACCAGCGACGATTTGCCCATGCCGCGCGCGCCCCACAACAGCACGTTGTTGGCAGCATAGCCGGAGGCGAAGCGCTCGGTGTTGTCGACCAATATGTCGCGGACGCGGTCGACCCCGCGGATCAGGGCGATGTCGACGCGGTTGACCTTGAGCACCGGCTCCAGATAGCCGGGATCGGCCTGCCAGACGAAGCAATCGGCCTCGCCGAGGTCGGTTTGCGGCACCGGCGGCGGGGCGAGGCGGGCGACTGCCTCGATCAGACGGTCGAGCTTCTGGCCCAGGATATCGATGCTGCTGTCGGTCATCTCTTATCTTTTTTGTTTCGCATTCAGGACGGTGCGGCAGGCCAACCTACCTGATTTTAGCGGTTTCGAAACTCGTCCCAAGCATTTGTTCGGGCATGATCTTTTGCCGAAACCGAGCATCGCTTTTCGGGATCACCCTCTAACACGGCCCACCAGGCCGGAAAAGCAGCCGATTTGCCCGGCGGCGCAGTTGCATTGGCAACGTTACCGACTATATTCCGGCCAAATTTGGCGGGGACGTCGAATTTCCGCAAAACCGTTTGGCGGCTGTTTTTCAAAATTCAGGAGTACCTCGATGTTCGTGACACCGGCATACGCCCAAGGCATCGGCGGGGACTCGTCCGCAATGTTTATCCAGATCGTACCGTTTGCTCTGATTTTCGTGATCATGTATTTTCTGATCATCCGGCCGCAGCGCACGCAGCTGAAGAAGCGCGGCGAGATGCTTTCGGCGATTCGCCGCGGCGATACGGTGGTTACCGGCGGCGGCTTCGTCGGCAAGGTGACCAAGGTGATCGACGACAACGAGCTCGAAGTCGACCTTGGCGGCATCAAGGTGACGGCACTGCGCTCGACGATCGCCGATGTGCGCGTCAAGGGCGAGCCGGTGGCGAACCAGAACGCCAAGAAGTAACCGAATTGTCGGCGGAACGATCCGCGGGCAGGGCTCTGACGAACGACGGCATATGTTCCACCTTTGGCGCCTGACGATGATCCTGACGTGGCTTGCCGTGGCCAGCACGGTTATCTTCCACGCGACCAATATCTTCGCCGCCGGTTTGCATACCACGCGACCCGAATGGCTTGCCGAAAGCCAGTCAATAGTTGAAGCAAACCAGCAAGACGGCCCAAACATCCTGCTCAGGTTGGATGTGGCCGACGTGATCGAGGGCCGGCTGAAAGCGACACGCAACGAGGTCCGGTCGCTGCTACGCGAAGCAAGGATCGGCTATACCGGCCTTGCCAGTTCGGGTCGGACCGTTCAGGTGCACATAACAGATCCGGCTCAGCTTGACCTCGCCAAGGCGGCACTCAAAACGGTGACCGATCTTGTTGCGGACAGCGGTGTCCAGGAAATGACCCTGGACGACAGTGAGCCCGGCCTGCTCAAATTCACCGTAACGGATGCAGGTTTGAAGTATCGAACTTCGGCCGCGCTTGCACAGTCGGTTGAGGTTATCAAAGATCGTATCCGCGACCTGGGCGCCACCCACCCGGTGGTTCGGTCAACGAATGAAGACGGCATATTGGTCCGCACGTCGGGCGTTGCCGATCCGCAAAGGCTAGGACAAATTCTCACCCGGCCCGGTCACCTGAGCTTCCAACTCGTTGATCTGTCGATGCCAGTCGACGAGGCAATCAGCGCCCGCCCGCCCGTCGGCTCAGCGGTTTTTTATTCGATGGACGATCCTCCGGTTCCCTACTTGATCGAAAATCGGGTTATCCTTTCAGGTAAAAATGTGCTGGATGCGCAAGCAACCCGCAATTTGGCGACCGATGAGCCTGTCGTCTCATTCCGGCTTGATTCCCGGGGTACGGCGCGTTTCAAATGGGCTACGACGCAGTATATCGGCAAGCCGTTTGCAGTTATTTTAGACGATAAGGTTATTTCGGCGCCTGTTATCCGAGAGCCCATTGAAGGCGGCACCGGTCAGATATCGGGAAATTTCACCGCTGAAAGCGCCAATGACCTCGCCTTGCTGCTGCGCACCGGCCCCTTGCCAGCAAGATTGACAATCGCCGAGGAAGCACGATAGGGCCGGCCGTGGTCAGAATTAGAAATATCCCCGCAAACCGACCTATGGCGGAACGCAGCCGCTTGTACGCCTGAACGGATAAGAACTGATGCTTTATTTCTCGCGCTTCAAGATGATCCTGATCTGGCTGGCCGTGGCCGCCACAGTGGTCCTCGCAGCGCCCAATCTTTTTTCCGCCAGCACGCTGGCCAAGCTTCCCGACTGGGTGCCGAAGCGGCAGATGACGCTCGGCCTCGACCTGCAGGGCGGCTCGCATATCCTGCTCAGAATGGACCCGAACGATCTGATCAAGGATCGGCTGGAGACGACGCGCGACGAAATCAGGACGCTGCTGCGCGATGCCAAGATCGGCTATACCGGTCTTTCCGGAACGGGCCGCACGGTCCAGGTCCGCATCACCGATCCGGCACGGATCGAAGCTGCCAAGACAGCCTTGAAACCATTGACCAATCCCGTGGCCGCCGGCCTGTTCAGCGGCGGCTCCGTCCAGGAGATGACGCTGGATGATTCCGTGCCCGGCCTGCTCAAATTTTCCGTCACCGATGCGGGGATCAAATATCGCACTTCGACGGCGCTGACGCAGGCGATCCAGGTTGTCGAGCGTCGCGTCAACGAGCTCGGCACCACCGAGCCGATCGTGCAGCGCCAAGGCGACGACCGCATCCTGGTGCAGGTGCCTGGTCTGCAGGACCCGCAACGGCTGAAGGAAATTCTTGGCCAGACCGCCAAGCTGACCTTCCAGATGGTCGACCAGTCGATGCCGGTGCAGGATGCGCTGAAGGGCCGTCCGCCACCGGGATCCTCGGTGCTGTATTCGCAGGACGATCCGCCGGTTCCGTATCTGATCGAGAACCGCGTCATCGTTTCGGGTGAGAACCTCGTCGATGCCCAGGCGACCTTCAACTCCCAGACAAACGAGCCGGTCGTTTCGTTCCGTTTCGATTCTAAGGGCGCGCAGAGGTTCGGCCAGGCGACGGCACAGAACGTCGGCAAACTGTTTGCCATCATCCTCGACAACCAGGTGATTTCGGCGCCGCAGATCCGCGAACCGATCCCCGGCGGCACCGGCCAGATATCGGGGAATTTCACCGCCGAGAGCGCCAACGATCTCGCCGTGCTGCTGCGCGCCGGCGCCTTGCCGGCGACGCTGACGGTGATCGAAGAGCGCACGGTGGGGCCGGGACTTGGCCAGGATTCCATCCATGCCGGCAAGGTCGCCGGCATTATCGGTTCGATCCTGGTGGTGGCGTTCATGTTCGTCGCCTACGGTTTCCTCGGCTTTCTCGCCAACATCGCGCTGGCGGTGCATGTGGCGATGATCGTCGGGCTGCTGTCGCTGCTTGGGGCGACGCTGACCTTGCCCGGTATCGCCGGTATCGTGCTGACCATCGGCATGGCGGTCGATTCCAACGTGCTGATCTATGAACGCATCCGCGAGGAGCGACGTGCCGGCCGTTCGGTCATCCAGGCGATCGATACCGGTTTCAGCAAGGCGCTGGCGACCATTGTCGATTCCAACGTCACCTCGCTGATCGCGACCGTGGTGCTGTTCTGGCTCGGAACCGGGCCGGTGAAGGGCTTTGCCGTCACCTATGCCATCGGCATCCTGACCACGGTCTTCACCGCCTTCACCTTCACCCGCCTGCTGGTGTCGATCTGGCTTCGCCGCGCCCGTCCGAAGGAGTTGCCGCGGGCGCCTGTGACCTTCATTCCACCCGGCACGAAAATTCCGTTCATGGGCATCCGCCGCTGGACGTTCACACTGTCCAGCGTGCTTTCGGTGCTGTCGGTCATCGGCTTCATGACCATCGACATCAATTACGGCATCGATTTCAAGGGCGGCTCACTGATCGAGGTGCAGTCCAAGGCCGGCAATGCCGATCTGGCCGACATCCGCGGCCGACTGACGGAACTCAATATCGGCGAGGTGCAGGTTCAGCAGTTCGGCGAACCGAACGACGTGCTGATCCGCGTCGGTACCCAGGAGGGTGGCGAGAACGCCGAGCAGACCGTCATCGACAAGGTGCGCGGCGAGCTGCAGGACCAGTATGATTTCCGCCGCGTCGAAGTGGTCGGGCCGACGGTCTCGGGCGAGCTTGCCAAGCAAGGCACCATCGCCATGCTCGTCGCGCTGCTCGGTATCCTGATCTATGTCTGGTTCCGCTTCGAATGGCAGTTCGCGGTCGGCGCCATCGTAGCGACCGTGCACGACGTGGTCATGACGATCGGCTTCTTCGTCATCACCGGCCTCGAATTCAACCAGTCGTCGCTGGCGGCGATCCTCACCATCATCGGCTATTCGCTCAATGACACCATCGTCGTCTATGACCGTGTTCGCGAGGATCTGCGGAAATACAAGCGAATGCCGCTACCGCAATTGCTGAACAACGCCATCAACGAGACGCTGTCGAGGACGACGCTGACCTCGGTGACGACGATCCTGGCGCTGCTGGCGCTGGTGCTGTTCGGCGGCGAGGTGATCCGCTCGTTCACCATGGCGATGCTGTTCGGCGTCGTGTTCGGCACTTATTCGTCGATCTTTATCGCCGCGCCACTGCTTATCCTGTTCAAGCTGCGGCCGCAGGCCACAGCGTCCGATGAGGAAAAGCCGGTGGGCGGCGGCAAAGCCATAGCCACCTGACGGCTTGCCTCAAAAGTGGCCAAGGGCATCGTCATCCGCGAGGCGCATTTCCCCGGCCGCGCACCGATCGAGGCTTATGGCAATGGCGGTTTCCGCTTTGCCGACATGTCGCATCGCGGCTCGCTGCTGTGCCTGCCTTCTGGCATCTATGGCTGGGAGCCGGCCGATCCGCTGGCGCTGACGTCAGCGGATTTCGCCAAGTTGTTCAATGAGGCCGCCACGGTCGAGATCCTGCTGGTCGGCAGCGGCAAGGACCTGAGGCCATTGCCTGCAGCGCTGCGTGCGGCGCTGAAAGAAGCGGGCATTTCCGCCGATCCGATGTCGACCGGGGCGGCGGTGCGGACCTATAATGTGCTGCTGGCGGAAGACCGCGCCGTGGCCGCTGCACTCATCGCCGTCGACTGACGTGACCGAAAACACCAAAGTCGTCATTGAGACCGTGCGTGCCGCCGATCATGACCGCTATCTCGCCGCGCTCTACGCGCCCGAAGACAAGCGCGACGCGCTGTTTTCGCTCTATGCCTTCAATGCCGAAGTCGCCGGCATACGCGATCGCATCCACGAGGCGCTGCCGGGCGAGGTGCGGCTGCAATGGTGGCGAGACGTCATCGCAGCCGAAGAGGATCGCGCTAAGGTCGGCCATCCCGTGGCGGACGCGCTGAGAGCGACGATTTCCGCTCACCGCCTGCCCAAGGCCGCCTTCGACAACATGCTGGAAGCGCGCATCTTCGATCTCTATGACGACCCGATGCCGTCGCGCACCGATCTCGAAGGCTATTGCGGCGAGACTGCCGCAGCACTTATCCAGCTTGCGGCGATGGTGCTCGATCCGGTCGAAGCGCCGCGCTTTGCCGAACTTGCCGGCAGGGCAGGTTGTGCGCAGGCGATGACCGGTCTCCTGCTGCTGCTGCCGCTGCACCGCAAGCGGGGACAGTGCTTTGTCCCGGCCGACATCTTGGCCGCCGGAGGAACGTCGCCGGAAGAATTCGTTACAGACGACGGCGGGCCGGGCGCGCAACGCGCAGTAGCCGCGATGGTCGCGCTGGCACGCGAGCATCTTTCCGCTTTCGAGCAGGGAGCGTCCGCTCTACCGGTTTCGCTGCGGCCGGCCTTTCTGCTACTGGCTCTGACGGGCGCCTATCTCGGCAAGATGGACGGCTCCCGCCATTCACCGCTTGATGGCGCGGTGCGGCTTTCGGCCTTGCGCCGGCATTGGCTCTTGTTCCGGCGCGCGACGCGGGGCTGGCCGGCTGTGTGAAAGCTGATTGCCAATGAGGAAATCCGGCCCGGCCGCCAAGCCGGACTGCCGGCGGTCAGCATCGGCCCGGCCGAGTAGTTTTCCATCACGATGGATCACTCGACCCGCCATCGCGCATCAGCGTTTCGTAATCGCGACCGCCATAGAAGATATTGACGATGCGCACGACATCATCGTCGACAATATAGGCGATAATAGCCGAGTGCTCGAACGGCACCGTTCGCAATCCTGGCGCAATGTCGTCGCGTGGCCGGCCGCCACGCGGTGCATTGCCGATGTTTCCACAACGCACCTTGATCCTGTCGACGAAATTGTCCGCAGCCGCTACGCTCGCACCGCTGTTGACGATATAGCCGGCAATCGTCGTCAAATCCGTGATTGCGCCTTCGCTAAGAACTACGGCGAGACGCTGGATCATCGTTCTCCCTCGCCAGCTCTGAAGTCCTGCTCTTCACTCTTGTGATTGCCTGGTCCAGCGGAATATCAGGCCTTGTGTCTTCGATCGATGCCTTCACGCGCGCCCGGATCGAGGCCATGCGCTCGGCATGTTCTTCCTCTTCGCGCTGGAAGGCGCGAAGTGCCGCGCGGATGACCTCGCTCGCCGATCCGTAGGAGCCGTCCTCGACCTTTTCGCGAATCATGCGCGCCATGGCGGGCGTTACGGTGACTGACAGTTTCTCGGCGGATTCCATGGGCATTTGGCCTCGCGATACAAAGTAGGATGGTATCCTACTTCTCCGCGGCGAAATCCACAAGAACCGAGATCGGCACTATTCCGCAGCTTCCGCATGGGAAGGCAGCCCCAGCCATTCGCGGCAGTCGGCGAGCGCGCGCGATGTCACCGCGTGCCGCTTGGCGACCGTCTTGTCCTTGCCGCGCAGTCGCTTGCCCTCGATCTTCGGCGCGTCCACCGGCGGGAACAGGCCGAAATTGACGTTCATCGGCTGGAACGAGCGCTTTCCCGGCTCGTCGTCGGAGACAATGTGGCCACCGGTGATGTGGTTGAGCAATGCGCCGAAGGCGGTGGTCAAGGGCGGCAGCGATGGTGCACGGCCAAGCCTTTCGGCCGCCGCGAAACGTCCGGCAAGCAAGCCGATGGCGGCGCTCTCGACATAGCCCTCGCAGCCAGTGATCTGGCCGGCAAAACGCAGGCCGGGCCGCGACTTCAACTGCAGCGAAGCGTCGAGCAGCGTCGGCGAATTGATGTAGGTGTTTCGATGCAGGCCGCCGAGGCGGGCGAATTCGGCGTTTTCCAGCCCGGGGATGGTGCGGAAAATGCGCACCTGCTCGGCGTGCTTCAGCTTGGTCTGGAAGCCGACCATGTTGTAGAGCGTGCCCAGCGCGTTGTCCTGGCGAAGCTGGACGACGGCATAGGCCTTTACGGACGGATTGTGCGCATTGGTCAGCCCCATCGGTTTCATCGGCCCATAGCGCAATGTCTCGATGCCACGCTCGGCCATCACCTCGATCGGCAGGCAGCCGTCGAAATAGGGCGTGCCTTCCCATTGCTTGAATTCGGTTTTCTGGCCGTCGACCAGCGCCTGGACGAAAGCAAGGTACTGCTCCTTGTCCATCGGGCAGTTGATGTAATCCTTGCCGGTGCCGCCGGGGCCGACCTTGTCGTAGCGCGACTGGAACCAGCAGATATCCATGTCGATCGTGTCGAAATGGACGATCGGCGCGATGGCATCGAAGAAGGCGAGCGCGTCGGCGCCGGTTGCTTCCGCGATCGATTGAGCAAGCGAAGGCGCGGTCAGCGGACCGGTGGCGATAATCGCCTGGTCCCAATCCGCCGGCGGCAGGCCCGGCACTTCCTCGCGCCGAATGGTGATGAGCGGGTGGGCTTCGAGCTTCCCGGTTACCGCTTCGGAAAATCCGTCGCGGTCGACGGCGAGCGCACCGCCGGCCGGCACCTGGTGCGCATCGCCGGCGCTCATGATCAGCGAACCGGCCAGCCGCATTTCGGCGTGCAGCAGGCCGACGGCATTGGTTTTCGCATCGTCGGAGCGGAAGGAATTGGAACAGACGAGCTCGGCCAGCCCGTCGGTCTTGTGCGCGTCGGTACCGCGGACGGGACGCATTTCATGCAGGACAACGGGAACGCCGGCTTGCGCCGCCTGCCAGGCGGCTTCGGAACCGGCAAGTCCGCCGCCGATAATGTGAATGGGGTTCTTGTCCATGAGCGCCGAAATAGTCGCTTGGCGCAAGGATTGCAATTGCCAGGGGATCGCACCGCAAGTGGGCTGCCTGGGAAAGACCGCCCAAAACAACAACACCCGCCGGGGGAGGAGATCCGGCGGGTGTCGTTTTGTTGGCCGATCCTCGGGAGGAGGTGAAGATCGACCGTATTCGCCATCGCCGGGGAGGAGGTCGGCTTTGACGAAATTCTTTTCGCCGTTTGGAAGGGCGCGAAACCCTTTTTAGAAACAACGCCCGCCGGGGGAGGAGGTCCGGCGGGCGCCGTTTTTGTGGTCAACCCTCGGGAGGAGGTGAAGGCTGACCGTATCCGTCAGGGTCGGGGAGGAGGTCGACCCTGGCGAAATTCCTGTTGTTAGATCGCCCTGCGAGCGACCATCTTGATCTCGTCGCGGACGATGCCAAGGTCGTTCAGCTGGCGGTTCGACAGGCGACCCAGCTCGGTAACCGTCTCGCGGTAGACGCGCCAGTTACGATAGTTGCGGATCAGGTTCATTGTCATTCTCTTTTCAAAACTGATCGGGCCATTTGCGGCCCGAAGGATTAGACCGCCTTGCGGGCGACGTAATGAATGTCGCTGCGGCTGATGCCGAGGTCGGTCAGTTCACGGGTGCTCAGGCGGCTCAGCTCGGACACGGTGTCCCTATAGCGGCGCCAGTTGCGATAGTTGCGGATCAGGTTCATGGTATTCTCGTTTCGTCTTTCTTTCGGATCATTCCGTCTTTGTGTGCACTGTGAAAATAGGTGGGGTCATATCGATTTAAAAGCGCTATTGGTGCATGGCAGCAATGCAAATTGTGCAATGCAACATTAACGCGCGTCCGGCTTTCCGCCCAGATCGGAAAATGCCGTTAGGTCAAACGCTTGGGCGGACGAGCTAAAAAGACCAAGAAAAAAGGGGGAGGGGCATGGCGAGCTATTCGTCACGGGTCAGGTCGGATATCGGACGATGGCAGCAGGCCGGCCTGATCGACGCGCCGACAGCCGAGTCTCTAACGCGTGACGTCGAGGCAAACGAACGCAAATCGCTGAGTTTCGGTTCGATCCTGGCGATGATGGCGGCGCTGCTGTTCGGCGCGGCTATCCTGATCTTCATCGCCGCCAACTGGGAAGTCATCCCGCGGCTGGTGCGGGTCGCGGCACTCTTTGCCGTTATCCTTGTCGGCTATGTCGGCGGCGCGGTGCTGAAGATGCGCGACCATGCGGCGATCGGCGAGGCGCTGTGGATCGTCGCGGCGGCAGCGTTCGGCGGTTCGATCGCCCTGATCAGTCAGATGTATCATTTGTCGGGCGACGAGGCCTCGGCGTTGATCACCTGGGGCGCCGGCACGGCGCTGGCGGCGGTAGCGCTGCGCTCAAACCCGCTGACCGTCGCTGCCGTCGGCATCGCCGATGCCTGGCTGTTCCTGAGAGGGTTCGACTACTTCCGGCGCACGGAATTTCCGCATCTCTTCGTGGTCATGGCGCTGGTTCTCTTCGCCGTTTCGTTCTGGACGCGCAGCCAGGCTGCGCGCCACCTGATCATCCTGTCGGTCCTCTTCTACCTCGTGCTGTTGGTCATGCAATACGACACGCTGCAAGTTGCCATCCCGCTCGTTGCCGCGTCGGTGCTGCTTTTTACCGCTGCGATCTTTGCTGCCGGGCCGGTCGACAGGATCTTGCAACTGGGTGGCAGGTTGCCCTTGCACACGCTGATCGGCTTTCTCATCGGCCTGGCGATGATCCAATTCGAACTGGCGGATGAAAGCAGCTACAATAGCGGCTTCGCCATTGCCTCGGCTGTTGCGCTGGCCGGCATTGTCGCGGCGATCGTGCTGGGCGGCCGCGAGAGCCGGGGGTTGCGCTGGGTTGCCTATGCGGGCTTCGCCTTCGAACTCGCCATCATCTATGTGGTGATGCTGCAATCAATGCTCGACACGGCAGGCTTCTTCCTTGCGGCGGCGGCGCTTCTCGCCGTTCTTGCTTTCATTATCATTCGCATAGAAAAGCGCATGAACGCCCCGAACATGACAGGAGCGGCGGCATGATGACCGGCAAGAGACTGATCATCTCGGCGGTAGCCCTGGCGCTTGTCCAGATCGGCTTCCTGAGCTGGATCATCGCCGGACGTGCGGCGATCCTGCGCGACGGCAAGCAGGTCCTGCTCAAGATCGAGCCGATCGATCCGCGCGATCTCTTGCGCGGTGACTACATTCGGCTCGGCTACGACATTTCGCGCATATCGGTGAAGCTGATCGGCAACATTCCGGCCGGCAAGCTTTCCAGCGAGGAAACGTCGATCGTGGTCAGGCTGAAGCAGGGCGCCGACGGCTATTGGGGGCCGACCGCGGCTTGGTTCGGGCAAGCGCCGGTGCCGGCAGCATCCGGTGAAGCCGATATCGTCGGACACGTCTCCGAGGGGTGGGATATCAGCCAGGGAGAAACGACGATCGCGCCGGAGTACGGCATCGAGCGCTTCTATCTGCCGGAAGGCGAGGGGATAGCGATCCAGAACGACATGCGGGTGCGGCCGTTCGGCATCCGCGTGGCGATCGCGGCCAACGGCACGGCGCAGATCAAGGCGCTGGTGGACGGCGACAAGACACTGTTCGAGGAGCCGCTTTATTAGTCCTCCTTCGCCAAGGCTTCGGAGGATTCCCTTCGTCTGTCGAGTTGGCTCAGGTGGCCTGCCACCCGAAGCTCGAAGAGCGAAGGGTGGTGCGGATGAAGGGACTCGAACCCCCACGCCTTTCGGCACTGGAACCTAAATCCAGGGCGTCTACCAATTCCGCCACATCCGCATTGCCCGGCCAATCCCATGTAGCCATCATTCTGTCAATGTCAGGGCCGATATCGGCATCATTGGCCGGAATGCAAAGATGGTTGAAAATCAGCGTCGCCTGTGACAAAAGGCGTGTCGAATGTGACGGGACGCGACGATCCGCTTCTGCAAAATGTGATAAGAAGTAGGAAAAACAAAGACTTATTCACATTTTGGAGCGTATTTCTGGAGGATTTGTGCCGCGTTGGGCGGACAGATCGCCAAGTCCCGCACCAAAAGCCATTCCCGGCAAGATCATACCGGCAGGCTGTAAACGGCAGGGGCCGTTTGACGGCCTCATTGGTGGAAACAAAGGTTTTATGATGCAGGTCACCGAAACGCTCAACTCCGGTCTCAAGCGCGAGATCAAGATCACCGTGCCGGCCGGTGACATGGAAGCCAAGCTGATGGCGCGGCTTTCCGATGCCAGGAACAAGGTCCGCATCAACGGCTTCCGCCCCGGCAAGGTGCCGGTCCAGCATCTGCGCAAGGTCTACGGCAAATCGTTCATGGCCGAAGTGGTCAACGAGATCCTCAACGATTCGACCCGTTCGATCATCACCGGGCGCGGCGAAAAGGCCGCCATGCAGCCTGAAGTGATCATGACCGAGGACGAGAAGGAAGCCGAGAAGATCCTGGCCGGCGGCGCCGACTTCGAGTTCCGCCTGAACTACGAGGTCATTCCGCCGATCGAGATCAAGGATTTCTCCGACATCAAGGTGACGCGTCAAGTGTTCGACGTGCCGGATGAAGAGATCGACGAGCAGGTCAAGCGTGTCGCTGAATCCGCCCGCACTTACGAGCCGAAGACCGGCAAGGCCGCCGAGGGCGATCGCGTGACCATCGATTATGTCGGTAAGATCGACGGCGAAGCCTTCAACGGCGGCGCCGGCACCGATCAGCCGCTGGTGCTCGGCTCGAAGGAATTCATCCCCGGCTTCGAAGACCAACTGGTCGGCAGCAAGGCCGGCGACGAGAAGCAGGTCACGGTCACCTTCCCGGAAAACTACCAGGCGGCGCATCTGGCCGGCAAGGAAGCCACTTTCGACGTGACCGTCAAGGAAGTATCGAAGCCCGGCGAGCTTGAGATCAACGACGAGATGGCCAAAAATCTCGGCCTTGAATCGCTGGAGCGCCTGCGCGAGGTGGTGCGCGGTCAGATCGAGAACCAGTTCGGCTCGATAACGCGCCAGAAGGTCAAGCGGCAGTTGCTCGACCAGCTCGACGCTGCCTACTCGTTCGAGGCGCCGTCCAAGCTCGTCGAGGCTGAGTTCAACAACATCTGGAACCAGGTCAATCGCGACCTCGGAGCCGCCGGACGCACCTTTGCCGACGAAGAGACGACGGAAGAAGAGGCGCGTGCCGAATATATGCGGCTTGCCGAACGCCGCGTGCGTCTCGGCCTGGTTCTCGCCGAAATCGGCGAGAAGGCCGGCGTCACCGTGACGGACGAGGAATTGCAGCGCGGCCTGTTCGAGCAGGTGCGCCGCTATCCGGCCAACCAGCAGCAGGAAGCCTTCGAATTCTATCGCAACAATCCCGAAGCGCTGAACACGTTGCGCGCGCCGATGTTCGAAGAGAAGGTGGTCGACCATCTGCTCGGCCAGATCTCGGTCACCGATGTCAAGGTCAGCAAGGAAGAACTGCTGGCCGACGACGAGGATACGGAGACAACCAAGGCCAAGCCGGCGAAGAAGGCGGCCGCGAAAAAAGCGGACGCCAAGAAGGCCGACGACGACGCTGAAGAGCCGAAGAAAAAGGCCGCGCCGAAGAAGAAGGCCGCCAAGGACGCTGAATAACGTCCCTGCTGAATTCCGAAAGGCCGCCTTCTCGAGGCGGCCTTTTTCGTTGTGGCGCAGACGCAACGGATTTCACACATCTGGCGGTCGAGGTAGCGATACGAAGCTTTGATGATTATCTGCGCTGGGTTGCTGACCGCAGCGGTTGTTGGAGGCATCGTTGAGACAGTTCTTCGGTATCGGAAGCGTGATGGCGGCGGCGTTCCTGCTTGCGTCGGTCTGCGGGATCGCTCAGGCTGACACGGTTCTCGACAACTGGCGGTTCGACAAGACCAGCGATGGCCTTGTCACCGCCTCGCTTTACGCGACCAACAAGCTCATCACCGGCGGCGGCGCATTGAGTTACAGCCCGGTATTGACGATCGCCTGCCGGACCGCCGGCGAACCGCGTTGGAGCGAATGGCTGCAGCTGAGCGACACCGTTTCGGCCAGCCGAACCATCGCCATGTCGGTGACTGTCGGCCAATCCGGCAAGCTCAACGAAAGCTGGTCGGTCGGCCCGCGCAGCAGGATGCTGGTCCGCGACGGTGCCGACGGCATCAGGCGACTGATTTCCGCGGACCGGCTACTGTTGTCCTGGCGGTTCGGGCTGCTGTCGGGGCGCGGCACAGCCGACTTCGACCTCGCCGGAGTTGAAGAGGCGGTCGGCCGGATCGCCGCCACCTGCAACACCAAATTGCCTTGAGCAGATTGTCCGCATTAAACCTTTGCATGGTCGAACTCTACCTGCCAGCCGGGTTCTGTGGTATGTAGGTGCCGCAACTCCAGGCAGTGGATATCCGTTCTGCCATTCAAGAGCGCATGCCAGCGGACTAAATGTCGGCCTGTGCAGGTCAGCCAGGGCAAATTGGCGATCAGTGAGGAAATGCCATGCGTGCCATTGTGTTTTTTATCATCATGTCCGTCGCCACCGTCATTGCCGGCCCCTCTCGGGCACAGGATGCCGCGGCGGGTGAGAAGGTCTTCGCCAAATGCAAGATCTGCCACGTCGCCGACAAGGACCAGAACAAGGTCGGTCCGTCCTTGAACGGCGTCATCGGCCGAACGGCCGGGACGCATCCGGGGTTCAGCTATTCCAAGGCCATGACCGAGGCCGGCAAGTCCGGCGTCAAATGGGACGAAGCCACACTGACGACCTACCTTCGCGATCCCAAGGCGATGGTCAAGGGAACGAAGATGGCGTTTGCCGGCCTCAAGAAGGACGAGGACATCGCCAACGTCATTGCTTATCTGAAGCAATTCTCCAAATAGCCCGGCTCTTTCGCCGGATCTTGGTATCGCAAACAGGTCGAGGCATAGCCTCGGCCGCAATCTGCCGGCAGTGTCGGTGGGGAGGCGGCTCGTTGCAAAAAAGACATTGGCCGGCTAGGCTGCCGTTCCCATCGGTGGTCGTCTGAATGTCGACTGAAGAAAGCCGCCTCAAAGATACCGGCATCCGCCTCTCGGAGGCGACGGCGGGTGACTTCTTTGCGCTTTTGAAACCACGGGTCATGGCACTTGCCGTGTTTACTGCCTTCGTCGGCCTGATGATGGCGCCCGGCGTGATGAATCCAGTTATCGCCGTAATTGCCATCGGCGCAATCGCGGTTGGAGCGGGAGCCGCCGGCGCGCTCAATATGTGGTACGACGCAGACATAGACGCCTTGATGTCTCGCACGTCCAAGCGACCAATTCCGTCCGGTCGCGTCACGCCTGGCGAAGCTCTCAGCTTCGGTCTGGTGCTTTCCGCACTGTCGGTCATGACGCTCGGCGTGCTGGTGGGGTGGCTTGCTGCATCGTTGTTGGCGTTCACCATCTTTTTCTATGTCGTTATCTACACGATGTGGCTGAAGCGCTCGACGCCACAGAATATCGTCATAGGCGGCGCGGCAGGCGCCCTTCCTCCGGTGATCGGGTGGGCTGCTGCAACCGGCGCAATCGGCATTGAAAGTCTCATTCTGTTTCTGATCATTTTCCTTTGGACGCCGCCTCATTTCTGGGCGCTGGCCCTTTTCAAGGTCGGCGACTATGCCGCGGCGGGCATCCCGATGATGCCGAATGTGGCCGGCCAGCACTCGACCAGAAAACAAATCTTCGCCTATTCGCTGCTCTTGGCGCCAATCGGCGTGCTTCCTTGGGGCTTCGGCTTCGCGAGCGGATATTATGGCACTGTTTCAGCCGCCTTAGGCGCAGGTTTCATTTGGCACGCCTGGAAGGTTCTCGTCGCCGACAAGGAGATGAAGCTGGCAAAGGCGCTGTTTGCGTATTCGATTGTCTATCTTTTCGCGATCTTTGCGGCGCTGCTTGCCGACACCATTTTTATGCGAGTGGTCGCGTCAGCCGGCTATTGACCCCGGCTCAAAACATCACGTTGGCAGCCCACAAAATCCCAGCAACAGCAGAATAACGACGCCAAGGCCGAGTATGAGAACTGTCCTTCCATCCATGACCTTCACCTTCGACTAGAAGAGCATATCGAAGAACGGCGTCCGGAGCTAGTCAGGCTACCGGCGACCTCTTACTCCCGGGCCTTCCTACAAAGCGCGACAAGTCCCCCGCATGAGAGTATATTGATCATGGTGCAGGTCGCGGTTTGCGTGGGCCAATCATGCAGAATGGCAGCACCGTAAAACGCGACCTTACCGGACCTGGTCTGGAGGAATGGTCATGGCAAGCTTTCACGTGATAGCAGGCGCCAGCGAGGCGCTGGAACACACCAGAATTCGAAAGATCGGTGTCTCCGATCTTTTTGATGCGCTCAGGCGTGGCGTCGATGATTTCATGGTCAAGCCGTCGCACATCGTTTTTCTCTGCCTGATCTATCCGATTGCCGGAGTCGTGCTTGCTGTCTGGACATCAGGTAACAACACGCTGCCATTGCTGTTTCCGCTTGTGTCCGGCTTTGCATTGATTGGTCCGTTCGCGGCGATCGGCCTCTATGAGATCAGCCGGCGACGGGAAGCCGGGCTCGACGCCTCGTGGAGGCACGCCTTTGAGGTCAGGAGTTCTCCGGCACTGCCGGCTATTGCAGCGGTCGGCGTCATGCTGCTTGCGATCTTCATCGCTTGGCTTTTGACGGCCCAGATATTCTACCAGACCCTGTTCGGCCCGACGCCGCCGCAATCGCTGTCCAGCTTCATCAGTGAAATATTCGCCACGGGACGCGGCTGGACGCTCATCATCCTGGGTCACGCCATCGGCTTCGTGTTCGCCGCGGTTGTGTTGTGTACTACGGTCGTCGCATTCCCGTTGCTGCTCGACCGCGATGTCGGCGCCTACGAAGCCATCCACACCTCGGTGCGCGTTGTCCTGGCCAACCCGACCGTCATGGCGGTGTGGGGCCTTATCGTCACCGTCGCCCTGATCGTCGGCTCGCTGCCAGTGTTCGCCGGGCTGGCGGTCGTGCTGCCGATCCTTGGTCATGCGACCTGGCATGTCTACCGGAAAGTTGTGGAATCGCCGCCGGCCACCAGACCGTGAGCTGAAAACCTGCCGTGCGCGCACCGGCGAAAGCGCCGGCGCGGGCAGGGTGGGGGCAGAGCTTTCAATAGGCCGGGTGGCTGAATCGGGCCTGGCGCGCGTCCTTTGTCAGGTCGCGGAAATCCTTGCCGCTCACATGGACCAGGGTCTTGTGATCGCCGCCCTCGAAATAGACTTCGGGAGCGTCGCCGAGGCTTTCGTCGAGGACCACCGGCACATCATAGGCAGCGCCGATCGGCGGCACAGCGCCGACGTCGCAATCGCCGAACAACGAGACCACCTCGTCTTCGGAGGCTAGCCCAAGGGGCTTGTCCATGACGTCCTGCAATGTCGCGAGTTCTATCCTGTGCGTGCTTGGAACCACGGCCAGCGCGTAGCCACGGTCGTGGTGAACGACCACCGATTTGGCCATTATGCTGCCGGGCACATGTGCCGCAATGGCGGATTGTCTGCTTGTCGCCGTGCGGTGATGCTCGACGGTGTCGTAGGAAATTCCTTTCCTATCGATAAAATCCTTCAGTCTGTTTGCGATGGTCATCTTGGGCGCCCCTTGCTGGTGTTCGCGACGCATGTGGAAACGCCGGCATCGCCTGACGTCTCCGATACCAACAGAAATGGACCAGCCGTGGATTGTTTCAAGGCGAAGGCTCCAGGACCGGACCGACTGGAGCCGGATTGCATGTCAGGGCCCGGCCCCGAAAAACGCCATTCGGGTGAGAAGCGTGTAGTCAGCTTCGAAGACCATCATCGTCACGAACACCAGCACCAGCACCGGCGGCAGGATGATTGCATATGTCAGCGCCAGCCGTTCCCAGGCCATGTGCATGAAGATGGCGACGATCAGCCCTGCCTTGAGGATCATGAAGATCAGGATCAGCGACCATCTGAGATAGCCATGGAGACCGAAATAGTCGACCAGATACGAGCAGGTGCTGAGGATGAACAACCACGCCCAGACCACCAGATAGAGCTTGATCGGGTGCTCCTGATGAACCTCCGCCGGGGTAACGCCGGTCGTCGTCACCTCATGGGTATGGGCGCTGTCCAGCGCATGTTGTCCGAGGCCGTTTGCGGTTGCTTCAGCCATGTCCTGCCTCTCACCAAAGATAGAAAAATGCGAAAATGAACACCCAGACCAGGTCGACGAAATGCCAGTAAAGCCCCATGATTTCGACGTTCTCGTAGCGGCCCCTCCTGCTGGTGAAGAAGCCGGGCCGTCCGACGTCGTAGTCCCCGCGCCAGACCTTTCGCGCCACGATGATCAGGAAGATCACCCCGATCGTCACATGCGTGCCGTGGAAGCCGGTAATCATGAAAAAGGATGCGCCAAACTGGGCAGCGCCCCAGGGATTGCCCCAAGGCCGGACGCCTTCAGTGATCAGCTTGGTCCATTCGAAGGCCTGCATGCCGACGAAGGTCGCGCCGAGTGCTGCGGTCAAGAGCATCAGCACTGCCGTCTTGCGGCGGTCGCGGCGGTAGCCGAAATTGACCGCCATCGCCATCGTTCCGCTGCTCGAGATCAGCACGAAGGTCATGATAGCGATAAGGATCAGTGGAATGTCGGAGCCCCCGATGCGCAGGGCAAAGACCTCGCTCGGATTGGGCCACGGCACGCGTGTTGAGATACGCGCGGTCATGTAGGAGAGCAGGAAGCAGCCGAAGATGAACGTGTCGCTGAGCAGGAAGATCCACATCATGGCCTTGCCCCAGGACACGTTTTTGAACGCCCGCTGATCCGAGGACCAGTCGGCGGCGATGCCTTGCCAGCCTGCGGGCCGCGGCTCTGTTCGGCCGATATGGGTCAGTGTCGTCTCTGCCATCCGCCCGTTCCTCCTAGGTCAGCAACCCTCGGCAAATGTCGATTAAAGTCGAAGCCCAGCCGGCCAGAAGCGCAAAGATGGCGAGCCAGACGAAAAGCAGGAAATGCCAGTACATGGCGCACAGCTCGACACTGAGGCGAAGCCGCTGCGGCTGCGCTCCGTTCCAGGCGCCGACACTCGTTCTGCCCAGGCCGACCAGCCCCCCCAGTATATGCAGGCCATGCATTCCCGTTAGCAGGTAGAAGAAGCTGTTGGCTGGATTGGACGCCAGAAAATAGCCGTCCGAACTCAGTTCCCGCCATGCCACAAGCTGTCCAATCAGGAAGACAAGCGCCGTGAGTCCGGCAGTGGCGAGGCCGAGCCTGACCATGTCCACTTGACCCTTGCGCGCCGCGAGCGAAGCGCACTGTATTGCAATGCTGCTCAAGACCAGTACGCCGGTATTAAGCCAGAGCAGGGGCGGGATGGGCAGCGGCCGCCAATCCGACAGCGCCATGCGCATGAAGTAAGCACTGGTGAACAGCGCGAACAGGCAGCCGACGACGGCAAGGAAGACGCCGAGACCGATCTTTGCGGTCGGCAGCGCCGATCGGTCCAGGGCGACAAAATCCCCGATCATGCCTTGCTCGAGCCACGGCTTCGTCATTAGCCGCTGATGGGAAAGCCACCACCCGGCAATACCGGCGATTACGAGCAGGAAGACCAGGATTACACTCATGCCGGCTCCCTGGAGGGCGCGAACGAGCCTGGAACGTTTTGCGGTATGAAGTCCTCCTTGGCGCCCGGTACGCTGTAGTCATAGGCCCAGCGATAGACGATCGGCAGATCCTTGCCGAAATTGCCGTGGGCGGGCGGTGTTTCAGGCGTCTGCCACTCGAGCGTCGTGGCCCGCCACGGATTGCCGCCGGCCTCACGCCCATGGCGGATGCTCCAGATGAGATTGAACAGGAACACCAGTTGGGCAAAACCGACAATGAAAGCCATGATGCTGATGAACGAGTTCAGGTGGTGGGCCGATTCCGTCATGATCGTCATGTCGGTCAATTCGTTGTAGCGCCGCGGCACGCCCATCAAGCCGAGATAGTGCATTGGAAAGAAGATCAGATAGGCGCCGAGGAAGGTGACCCAAAAATGGAACCGGCCCAGTGTCTCGTTCAGCATCCGGCCGGTGACCTTCGGATACCAGTGATAGATCGCGCCGAAGATCACGATGATCGGGGCGACCCCCATGACCATATGGAAATGGGCGACGACGAACATCGTGTCCGACAGCGGAACGTCGACGACGACATTGCCGAGGAATAGCCCGGTCAGCCCGCCATTGACGAAGGTGACGATGAAGGCCAGGGCAAAAAGCATCGGTATGGTGAGGTGGATGTCGCCACGCCACAGCGTCAGCACCCAGTTGTAGACCTTGATGGCTGTTGGAACGGCGATGATCAATGTCGTGGTGGCGAAGAAAAAGCCGAAATAGGGATGCATGCCGCTGACATACATGTGGTGCGCCCAGACCACGAAGCTCAGCGCGCCGATGCCGACGATGGCCCAGACCATCATGCGGTAGCCGAAGATGTTCTTGCGCGCATGGGTGCTGATCAGGTCGGATACGATGCCGAAGGCCGGAAGCGCCACGATGTAGACCTCCGGATGGCCGAAGAACCAGAACAGGTGCTGGAACAGGATCGGGCTGCCGCCGCCATGCTGCAACTGTTCGCCCATCTCGACGATCGCCGGCATGAAGAAGCTGGTGCCGAGCGCCCGGTCGAGCAGCATCATCACGCAGGCGACGAACAGCGCCGGGAAGGCGAGCAGCGCCATAACGGTGGCGGTGAAAATACCCCAGACAGTAAGCGGAAGGCGCATCAGCGTCATGCCGCGTGTGCGGCCCTGCAGCACCGTCACGACATAGTTCAAGCCGCCCATGGTAAAGCCGACGATGAACAGGATCAGCGAGACAAGCATCAGGATGATGCCCCAGTCCTGGCCCCCTGGCGTACCGGTCATGATCGCCTGCGGCGGATAGAGCGTCCAGCCGGCACCCGTCGGTCCGCCGGGTGCAAAGAAGCTCGATACCAGGACCAGCACGGCGAGCAGATAGATCCAGTAGCTAAGCATGTTGACATAGGGAAAGACCATGTCGCGAGCGCCAACCATCAACGGGATCAGATAGTTGCCGAAGCCGCCCAGGAAGAGTGCCGTGAGCAGGTAGATCACCATGATCATGCCGTGCATGGTGATGAACTGGTAATAGGCTTCCGGGGTGATGAAGTCGAATGTGCCGGGGAAGCCGAGCTGCAGCCGCATCAGCCAGGATAGCACGAGCGCGACCATGCCGATCGCTGTCGCTGTCGCCGAATACTGGATGGCGATGACCTTGGCGTCCTGCGAGAAAACGTATTTCGTCCACCAGCTGTGCGGATGGTAGAGTTCCATTTCCGCGACTTCGGCCGGCGGTACCGCATCTGCAGGTGTGATATCGACCATAGGAACACCTCCGTGCCCTTTTCGGCCACCCCGACAGTTCGGGCTTGCCGCACTATTTTCAATCCCGACGGCGCGCCGTCGTTCCGGTTCCCTACTCTGCCGAGCCCATCTGCTGGGGCGCGGACAGCTGCGCAAAAGTCTGCTGCTGGCCAAGCCACGCCAGATAGTCTTCCTGAGTATCGACCATGACCACGCCATGCATCATCGGATGTCCCTGGCCGCAGAGTTCTGCACACAGGACCTGGAAGGTTCCGGTCTTGGTCGGAGTGAACCAGAAATAGGTGACCGAGCCCGGGATCATGTCCATCTTGGCGCGGAATTCCGGCACGTAGAAATCGTGCAGCACATCGATCGAGCGGAGCAGCATCTTGACCGGTTTGCCAACCGGGAGGTGCAGGTCGGCCGCTTCCACTACGACATCGTCCTGGCCGTTGGCATCGGTGGCGATGACGCCGAGTGGATTTTCAGCGTTGACGTCGCGGGTGTCGGATGTGCCGAGCTTGCCGTCCTTGCCGGGGAGGCGGAAACTCCATTGCCACTGCTGGCCGACGACTTCGACCTCGGTTGCGTCGCTTGGAACATTTACGAACCGGCTCCAGACGAACAGGCCGGGAACGAGCAAAGCCGTGACGCCAACTGCGGTGACGACCGTCAGCCAGGATTCGAGGCGCCTGTTCTCAGGTTCATATGCCGCCTGATTGCCTTCCCGATGACGGAAGCGGAAGACGCAATAGGCCATGAAAAGAACCACGGCGGCGAAGACGACGCCGGTGATCCAGAAAGTTATGATGATGGTGTTGTCGATATAGTCCCAGTTCGAGGCAATCGGCGTCCACCACCATGGGCTCAGGAAGTGGAACAACACCGAGCCCACGACTATCAGAACGAGTACAAGCGCAACGGCCATGTCCCGGTTCCTCCCGGTATTCCAAGCGGCGCAAGCCGTCCCGGGAAATACCAAGTGCATCATAACTTGATTTGCGATGAAAATTCTAGAGCCGGCTGTGGGAAGGGCAAAAATACCATTTCTCGGCGCTGGCGGTCCTTCGATTCGGCGGTGATCAGCGGCAGGCCTTCATCCACCTCCAGCTCAGCCACCCGATGGCGAGAGCGGCAAACATTGTCAGCGTCGAGTAACCGGCAAGGGCGGGCACGCCGAATATGCCGGCAGTCACCGGAACGGCGATCGTCGGGGATCGTCGCGCGCAGGTTCTGCAGGAACAGCAGCATGACGAAGAGCGTCATACGATTGCTTCGAGCAGTGTCCGTTCACCTGCTCGACCGACAGCTCGACGAAGGGAGTGGAGCCACCTTATTGGCCGGCAGATGTCACCCGCCAAACTGTGTTGCCGACGTCGTCGGCGATGAGCAGGGCCCCGGTTTTGTCGACAGCCAGGCCGACAGGCCGGCCGCGCGCCTTGTTGTCCTTGTCCAGGAAGTCAGTCACCACGTCGGTAGCGACGCCGCTCGGACGGCCGCCGCTGAATGGTACGAACACCACCTTGTAGCCATTGAAGCGCGTGCGGTTCCAGCTGCCGTGCTCGCCAACGAAGGCGCCGCCGCGATATGCCTCGGGAAGGCCGGTTGCCGTATAGAAGACCAGTCCCAGAGGGGCGACGTGGGAACTCAGTGCATAATCCGGAACGATCGCTTTCGCGACCAGGTCCGGACGCTGGGGCATGACGCGGGGATCGAGATGCTGTCCGTAATAACTGTATGGCCATCCATAGAACCCCCCATCCTTTACCGAGGTCAGATAATCCGGCACGAGATTGGGGCCGAGCTCGTCGCGCTCATTGATCACTGCCCAGAGCGCCCCGGTCTGCGGCTCCCAGCTCAGGCCGTTTGGATTGCGCAAACCGCTGGCGAAAATGCGTGACCGGCCGGTGGCCCTGTCTACCTGCCAGATGGCGGCGCGGTTCTTCTCCGCCTCAATGCCGTTTTCGGCGACGTTGCTGTTCGAGCCGACGCCGACATAGAGCAGCGAGCCGTCGGGGCTTGCCACCAGGCTCTTTGTCCAATGGTGGTCGATCGGGCCGCCGGGCAGGGCGGTGAGCGGCGTTCCGGGCGCGGTTATCTTTGTGTCACCGGTGTTGTAGGGATAGCGGATGATGGAATCGGTATTGGCGACGTAGAGATCGCTTCCCACCAGCGCCACGCCGAAGGGGGAGGTCAGGTGGTCTAGGAATACGCTGGTCAGCTCCGGCTTGCCATCGCCATCGGCGTCGCGCAGGAGCGTAATGCGATTGCTCGGGCCGCTGTCGCCGCCCGAGGTGACCCAGGATTCGATCCAGCCCATCACCAAATCCTTGGGCCGTTTGATCGGTTCGCCACCCGGCGCCTTGGACTCGACCACCAGGACGTCACCATTAGGCAGCACATAAAGCGACCGCGGATGCTGCAAGCCGTGGGCAAAAGCCTGGATCTGCAGCCCCTGCGCGACGGTCGGCTTCTCGTCGTTCTTCCATCCGACCACGGAAGCGAGATGCATGGGCGGGAAGAAATATTGGATCGGCTCCGGCAGGTTTGGATTCGGCCCTATCTGACTGCCGGGATCCGGGTCGTTGCCGCTGCACGCTGCAAGAGTGATCGCCGCAGTGCAAATGAGGACCGACACCGCGATGCGCCTGGTCTGACTGATGGAGCTTGCTACGCGCATCAATCCGCCACTCCGACGTGGTGCCGGTACACCATGGACCAGCCCAGCCAACCAGTGAAGATGAGGATGAGCACGACAACCGCCGAGAGGATCAAGCCGGTGGGAACGATGGAGGTCCATGCATCGCGGGTGTGCACGAGCATGTTGATGATGGACAATGCCAACGCCAGCAGATTGCCAAGCACGTGCGGCCAGGCGGGGGGCTGTGCCCTTATCAGCGGATTAGCCAAGAAATCGATCAGCCCCGCGATCGCTGCAAGGCAGCCCATGATCACGCCGACGGTAACCAGCCAAGCGGAGAAGTCAGCCCACATCATCTCCGCTGTTCGCCAGTAGGCCAGATCCGTCAGCAGGGTGCCGACGAAGCAGGCGATCGGAAACGGCACGAGCATCGGATGAATAGGATGTCCCGCAATCCTGGCCGTCGAACGCGGATTGTCACCGACCATAATGTGCCATCCTTCTCAGTTCCCGCCCAAACAAACTGTCATCCGGCCTCCGGCGGCTGTTGCCGAGAGGCCGGCAGACGACCCATCGATCCGTCAGGCCTAAGAAGGGCGCCGGGTGGCTGCGCTTGCTAGGCGGCGGACTGGGTCGGCGGGTTCTGATACATCATCCAGAGCTCGATAGCGGCCAGGACGGCGACCAGAATGCCGATCACGACATGCACGGTCATCGCCGTTGTCGCCTGGAATCCAAGCACCCAGGGAGACACGAGGACCCACAGTCCGACGACCAGATTCACCCACTCTTCCCACACGGCAAATGCCGCGAGGGCGGCAATCGAAAGAACGACGATCAAGATTCCGCTGCCGAGGGCGTTCTGCGTCTGCGGGCCTGCCGCAAAGGCGAAGATCCAGGGAGAAAAGAACAGAATTGCCCCAAGGATCAGGTTGGCTACGTCACAGAGCCTGGCGTTTGTCCACTGGTTCATGGCATCCTCCATAGGGAGCGTTTATGGCTCCCGAGTTCGGCAAGGTGGTGCCTGAGTTCGGCGCGATACGCCCGAAGCCGCTCACTCCGTGTCACGGCAGTGCCCTTACCCGGCCGGAGTTGCGCATCTGGCGAACTCCAGTCAAATCCGGCTATCTAACTGAATTCCGGGCATTATGTTCCATTGGGCGCCGGCACGCCTGGATCAATTGATGGTGATCGAGCAAATCCAAACCTGCCTATCAGGGGGCGGCGGGGCGGCGGCGTGTAGCTCATTCTGTCTTTTTATCGAGCCGGTGAAACATTTCTCATGGATCGCAGTTCTTGGATCCAGAGGAGTTGAATAAGGGCAACCTG